>JAQXCN010000010.1 GCA_029251865.1 Crocinitomicaceae bacterium
GTTG
The DNA here is from genome assembly GCA_029251865.1 of Crocinitomicaceae bacterium. Lineage (GTDB taxonomy): Bacteria > Bacteroidota > Bacteroidia > Flavobacteriales_D > Crocinitomicaceae > UBA952. The sequence continues at coordinate 5 of JAQXCN010000010.1, forward strand.
TACCCGCCTGGTCTATTCCTGCATTAGCCGTTAAATTAAGACCTACATCTGTACAGATAGGTGCCATTTCTACACACGCCACGCCGCCTTGTGAGAAAGAATAAAAAGATAAAATAGTAAGTACAAAAAACAGTGAACTTCTAATCATGATCCGAGTTGTTTAAAACATCCAACAATTCTGTCTTTTTGATATTCAGTTGATTTTCTGTAGTCGTCATGGAATCGAACCATCCTGACGATTCGGCAATCGCCGTCTGTTCTGGACTAGATAAGATATACGCTCTCTTCGTTTCAATTGCTTGAAGATGACCATCTATTTGATTAATTTTTTTTTGAATGGCTTCTACTTTTTCTGGGCTTAATGTTCCTGTTTCCGTCGACTTCGTAGACATCTTACTTGATGTTTGACTGTAGGAATGAAAAGAAATTGCCGATAAAAAGATAAATGCTATAAGAACTGATTTATTCACATCGTATATTTTAGAAATTTAACTCATTCTTTTGACGTAAAAACTCTATGTGAGGTTGCCTCGTAAAACGCTAGAAATCAATACTCAAAAGTCTCCATAAATTTTGTAGTGAAGTTTCCTTTTACAAAATCAGGGTCTTCCATTAGTTTTTGATGAAAAGGAATTGTTGTCTTAACGCCTTCAATAATATACTCCCCTAACGCTCTTTTCATTTTTAAGATAGCCTCATCTCTTGTTCTCGCAACAACGATGAGTTTAGAAATCATTGAGTCATAATTGGAAGGGATGGTATAACCAGAATAAACATGCGCGTCTATTCTAATTCCATGGCCTCCCGGGCAGTGATAATCGGTAATTTTCCCCGGGCACGGTCTAAAGTCGTGCGCTGGATCCTCTGCATTTATTCTACATTGAATTGCATGCATTCTAGGGAAATAATCCTCGCCAGATATTTTTTCTCCCGCTGCTATCTTGATTTGTTCTTTTATTAAATCATGACCAATAACCTCTTCGGTAATTGTATGTTCAACCTGAATTCGTGTATTCATTTCCATGAAATAAAAGTCTCTGTTTTTATCTACAAGAAATTCTACTGTACCTACGCCTTCATAGTTTACGGCTTTAGTTGCTTTTACGGCTGCATCACCCATTCGTTTTCTCAAGTCATCCGTCATAAAAGGCGACGGTGTTTCTTCAACCAATTTTTGATGTCTTCTCTGAATTGAGCAGTCTCTTTCTGACAAATGGCAAGCATTCCCATGTTGGTCTCCAGCAATTTGGATTTCAATGTGACGTGGTTCTTGAATGTACTTTTCCATGTACAAACCATCATTTCCAAAAGCCGCAGCTGCTTCTTGTTTCGCTGAATCCCAAGCTGCTTCTAGATCTTCTTCTTTCCAAACAATACGCATACCTTTTCCACCACCACCAGCAGTAGCCTTCAAAATAACAGGGTACTTTACAACTTTAGCTTTAACTTTGGCTTCTTCAGGGTCTTTTAATAATCCTTTTGAACCAGGAATACAAGGGACGCCAGCCTTAATCATTGTTGCCTTAGCAGTTGCCTTATCCCCCATTCCAGATATTTGTTCTGGAAGCGCACCAATAAATTTAATGTTGTGCTCTTGGCAAACTTTAGAAAACTGTTCGTTCTCTGATAAAAAACCATAGCCTGGGTGAATAGCATCAGCATTAGTTATCTCCGCAGCAGCAATTATACTTGGAATAGAAAGGTAAGATTTTGCACTTAATGGCGGCCCTATACAAACGGCCTCATCTGCAAATCTTACAGGAAGGGAATCTTTATCTGCCGTGGAATAAACCGCTACAGTTTTAATACCCATTTCTTTACAGGTTCTGATAACCCTTAGGGCTATTTCACCTCTATTGGCAATTAGTATTTTTTTAAACATTTGTTTCTATTTAAATTATGCCAATGGTTCAACTAAAAATAAAGGCTGATCGTAATCAACAGGACTCGCGTCATCCACAAGAACTTTAACGATTTTACCTGATACTTCTGCCTCAATTTCGTTAAAGGTTTTCATCGCTTCAATAATACAAAGCTTATCACCAACACTAAAAGTACTTCCTACATTCACAAAAGAATCCTTGTCTGGACCAGGTGACCGGTAAAACGTCCCAATCATTGGTGAATTTACAGTAATTAAATTGTCATCCGTTGCAGGAGTTGCTGCCTCAGGGGCTGCTGGTGAAGGTACCACTGCAGGTACTGTAGGTGGCGGCGCTGCCATCATAGGTTGTGGCGACTGAACAATAATTGGTTGCTCTGCCTTACTATTCTTGTTTCCAGAGATTGTTAGCTGGAAATCCTCTTTTTCAATTTGTACTTTGCCAAGACCTGTTTTAGATACAAGTTTTATTAAGTCCTTAATTTCATCGAAATTCATAATGTTTGGTTTTTATATTTATGACTAAGAATTATATGCCCATTTTAAATAAACTGCCCCCCAAGTAAAACCACCGCCAAAAGCAGATAAAACAATATTGTCTCCCTTCTTGAGTTGTTTTTCGTAATCCCACAAACACAATGGTAATGTTGCGGCTGTCGTGTTTCCATATTTCTGTATGTTGATCATTACCTTTTCTTTAGGTAGCCCCATTCTATTTGCTGTTGCATCTATTATTCGAAGATTCGCTTGATGAGGAACAAGCCAGTCGATATCATCGCTTTTAAGATTGTTTTTCTCCATGATTTCTGCAGAAACATCAGCCATATTGGTTACCGCAAATTTAAAAACTTGCTTTCCTTCTTGCTTAACATAATGCATTCGATCGTCAACGGTTTGATGTGTAGGTGGGTGTAAAGAACCTCCCCCTGGTTGAACAAGATACTCTCTTCCGGACCCGTCACTTTTCAATATAAAATCTTGAACACCTAGGCCTTCTTCGTTTGGTTCAAGAAGCACGGCGCCGGCACCATCACCAAAAATGATACATGTCGTTCTGTCTTCAAAATCAATAATTGAGGTCATTTTATCTACCCCCACTACTACTACTTTTTTATGTTTTCCAGATTCTATAAACTGAGCACCTGTAGAAAGCGCATAGATAAAACCAGAGCATGCCGCTTTTAAATCGAAGCCCCATGCATTTTTCATTCCTGACTTATCGCACAAAACATTCGCCGTTGATGGAAATGGATAATCAGGTGTAACCGTTGCAACAACAACTAAATCAATTTCTAGAGGGTCAACATTTAGTTTCTTCAAAAGCCCATCAACTGCCATTTGAGCCATATCAGATGACGCGCCTTCTTTTTGATGTCTACGCTCTTTTATTCCTGTTCGCGTAGTAATCCATTCATCGTTTGTATCTACAACTTTTGCCAAGTCATGATTCGTAACAACGTTGTCCGGAACATGCCCATAAACCCCTTTAATTGCAGCAGATATTTTCATTTATTTAAACGCTTTTTTTATTTTTTTCGCCAAACCAGAATTGGCAACTTCATACGAATGTAACAACATATTTTTAATTGCGATATCATTTGAAATCCCATGACCAATTATTACATTTCCACGGATGCCCAAAATGGGTGTTCCCCCATAGTTTTCGTAATTAAAACTATCGAAATATTCATCTGAAATTCCACGTTTTTTCATTAATGAAAAAACACCTTCAGCTTGCTTCAAAACTATGTTTCCTGTAAATCCATCACAAACAATAACATCTGCCTTTCCTGAAAAAACATCTCTGCCTTCGATATTCCCAATAAAGTTAATTTCATCTTGACCTTTCATTAACTCATGTGCTGCTATTGTCAATAAATTACCCTTCGTTTCTTCCTCGCCAATATTCAGTAGTGCAACTCTAGGTTTTTTCTTCGCATAAACATGTTTTGCATAAATAGACCCTAAAAGCGCAAATTGACTTAACACGTCAGGTTTACAATCAGCGTTTGAACCAACGTCTAAAAGAACAGTCTTGTCACCGTTAATTGCGGGTAAGGTTGAAGTAATACAAGGCCTAAAAACGCCTGGAATGGTCGTTATTTTATAAATGGATCCAACAAGCATTGCGCCGGTATTACCCGTACTAGCAAATGCATCTATTTTTTTTGTAGATAACCACTGTAAACCAATCGCAATTGAACTTTTGGGTTTTTTAATTACTGCTCTCGCAGGATGGTCGTTGTAGGAAATTATTTCAGGAGAATGAACAATTACGACTTGCTCATTTCTAAGTTTTTTGTACGAAGGATGGTTAAGAATTTCTTCTTCATCACCAAAAAGATAAAAGGTTGAATCGGTCAACACAGCCATAACCAAAGCTACGCCATCTAAGTTCGCTGTTGGTGCATAATCACCACCAGAGACGTCAAGACCTATTCTCATGAGAATTTACTTGCTTACGCTTCTACAGCTTTTTCAGCTATAACTTTTCCTTTATAGTAAAGCTTTCCTTCATGCCAATGTGCATGGTGAAATAAATGAGGCTGACCTGTTGTTGGACAAGTTGCTACATTGCTAGCTGTTGCCTTAACGTGAGTTCTTCTTTTATCTCTTCTCGTTTTCGAGATTTTTCTTTTTGGATGTGCCATATCAAGTCTTTATTTAATTCAACTTATTTAGTTTGTCCCATCTAGGATCAATCTTTTCTTCTTTTTCGTCTCTAATTTGATAACTTCTGAGCAAAGATAGCACTTCTTCATTGCATTCTCCTTCTTTATGGCGAGGATTTGCATTGAGAGAAACGGTAATTAACTCATAAACCTGTTGTTCTGGCTTGATTTTGTATACTTCTGACGTTAATACAACAAGATTTTCATCTTCTTCTTGTTCTTCACCAAACTTATAATAAATCGTCATTTCTCCATTAATTGGAGCGTTAAACGACTCATTACACGTTGCACAGTTTGAAACCACAAAACCCTTGATTTTGTATTCTCCTACCATTAACGTGTCTTTCTTGTCTAAAGAAAGTTCAACAGTTATTTCACCTTCTTCTATAATAGAATAAGGAAAAGCATCAAAAAAAGAACGATCAATTTCGAATTCGAAATTGTGAATCCCTTGTTTCAGGCCTACAAACGGTATTTCTAAATCTTTATTCACCTGTATTTCTAAAATGGGGACACAAAAGTATTAATTTTTTTTTGATTCCTTTTATTTTGAATGCCATTTATCGCGTTTCTCTTGTTTATTTACGGGTAAAGGATTGGAATGTATCTCCTTGTGCCTTGACCTGTTCAGAAATATATCTGCCGCTTCGTATAGCGCGTTTCTCATCGAAGTTTCTGATGCAACGCCTTTTCCTGCGATATCAAAAGCGGTCCCGTGATCCGGCGAAGTCCTAACAATAGGCAGTCCTGCTGTATAATTAACCCCCTCATCAAAGGATAACGCTTTAAAAACAGATAAGCCTTGATCATGATACATGGCTAAAATACCATCATAATTTGCTGGTGCGGAAGACCCAAAAAAACCATCGGTTGGAAAAGGGCCAAAAGCCAAAATTTTCTTTTCTCTTAATTCATTAATCGCTGGTATTTGTACTTCGATCTCTTCGCTTCCTATTTTACCGTTTTCACCCGAATGAGGATTTAAAGATAGAATCGCAATTTTCGGATTTAATATCCCAAAGTCCTTTTGTAAAGACTGGTGGAAAACTTCTGCTTTTGATACAATTCCTTCTGTTGTAATTGAAGAAGACACATCTTTTAAGGCCACGTGGGTCGTAACTAAAGCTACTTTCATCAAAGATGATTTTAAAATCATTAAGCCTTCTGCTCCATTTGACAGAGATATAAAGAACTCCGTATGGCCCGGGAAGTCAAAACCTGCATTTTGGCAAACGCTTTTAGAAATAGGAGCGGTAACAATGGCATCAATTTTTCCTGAAGAAATGTCAGCACTTGCTACTTCTATTGCTTTTATTGCTAGGATTCCTGAGGACAGTTCCTCTACCCCTTCTTTCACCTCTGTTTTTTCATCTAAAACATCTATTACGCTAACTGCTTGGAGTTGCGCATTTTCTGCCGAGGTGATCTTTTTTAATTCAAGTTGATCTGCTGTATCCTGTGACAGGTAGTGCTTTAAAACAGCTTCGCTTCCATATATAACAGGGGTGATTCCTGACAAAATACGCTTGTCTTTTAGTGCTTTTAATATGACCTCTGGACCAATGCCATTTTTATCGCCTATAGTAATACCTATTCTTACATTACCTAACGCCATTGATGATTCTTTAAATTAAACGAACTTTTTAAATGCCTTACTGGCAAAAATACATCTTTAAATACTATTTCAGAAAACCCAAGCTGTCATCAATATACTTTTGATGTAGTGCCGACAATGGGATGTTTTCTATTTGACTCAAATTATAAGGTCGAAAATCAGAAAGGTCTACTTTAGATTTTCGAACATCTTCTTTTATAAAACACACTTGCAATGTTTGATGGGTTAGCTTGTGAATTTTGTTGTAACAGGTTCTTTTTTTTTGTGCCAACAAAAAAGAATCTTCATCCAGAAATTCAGTGAGCTTAAAATCGTAAAAGTTTTGCCAAATATCTTTTTCTGTTCTTTTTCTTAAAAAAACTGTTTTATACTCATTATCGTACAAGACAGTGAAAAGTAAAAACCTCGTTTTTGTTTTTGTTTTTTTTAACTTTTGTGGGCGCTCTTTAACTACCCCTTCTTTTAAACTGAGGCACTCCACATTAAAACAACAACTTTCACATTTAGGAGCCTTTGGGGTACATTGGAGCGCGCCGAACTCCATAATAGCTTGATTGTACGTGGCTGGGTCTTTAGATTTAAGCAGGGCTGTCGCTAAATCAGAAAACTCCTTGAATCCTGAGGAGGTATTTATGGGCGTAGCAATGTTATGAAGCCTACTCAACACCCTAAAAACATTCCCATCTAATACCGCCCTTGGCTCGTCAAAACAAAAAGAAGATATTGCCGCAGCAGTATATGGTCCGATTCCCGTGAGGGTTAATAAGCCTTCGTAGTTTTTAGGAAAAATGCCTCCGAAACCTGAAACTACTTGAATTGCGGTTTTATGTAGGTTTCTTGCTCTTGAATAATACCCTAAACCCTTCCAAAGGTTGAGTACTTGCTCTTCGGTTGCGGACGCTAAATGATTCACGGTTGGATATGATGAAACAAACTTTTCGTAATAAGCACGGCCTTGGACAACCCTAGTTTGTTGAAGAATAACCTCGCTTAACCAAACTTTATATGGGTCTGTTGTCTTTCTCCAAGGTAAATCCCTCTTGTTTTCTTGATACCAGTTAATTAATTCTCTCTGAAAATGAACCATTTATGTTGATATCTGTTAATTTTATTGTTCAAATAGCAAAAATAAGAAATGTAAAATATATTTTTGTAGCCACTATAAAATTAAATTATTCGAAAATATTATGACAAAAGCAGAAATTGTAGCGGGTATATCAGAGGAAACAGGATTGGAGAAGTCGGAAGCATTAAGAGCCGTAGAATCATTCATGCAGTCAATTAAAAAAAGCTTGTCTGAAGGACAGAACGTTTATCTTCGTGGATTTGGGAGTTTTGTTGTTAAAGAGCGTGCTCAAAAAACAGGGAGAAATATATCAAAGAACACAACAATCATTATACCAGCACACAATATCCCCAGCTTCAAACCGGCGAAAGTTTTTGTTGAAGAAGTTAAAAATAGTGTGTCTGTAGCATAAAAATTATTTTTTCGAAATATATTCTTTATCTTTGCACTCCTTCTTCGGGAGTGCTTTTTGTTTTAAACAAGATTTTTATACACATTAAAATATATAGATATGCCAAGCGGTAAAAAAAGAAAAAGACATAAAATGTCGACCCACAAAAGAAAAAAACGACTCAGAAAAAACCGTCACAAGAAGAAGAAGTAATTCTTTCTTTGTGTGTTTTTAGCGTCCGTACACCTTGTGCGGACTTTGTTCGTTTAACTTAATATACTTTTGTGAAATTAGAAATCGTTGTTGATTCTCGAGCCAACGACATCTGGATAGCCTTATTAAAAGACGGTAAACTCATTGAATTACATGAGGATCGTGGCGGGGCTGACTTTGCTGTTGGTGATATATATCTTGGAAAGGTCCGAAGGGTCGTTCCCAGTCTTAATGCTGCATTCGTAGACGTCGGATACGAAAAAGATGCGTTCCTTCATTATTTAGATTTAGGTCCTCAGTACCGGTCCTTTGCTCGATTCTGTAAAAACACCCTGAGAGGAAAACAAAGCGTTTCTGATCTTAGATATTTCAAATTAGAAAACGATATTGAAAAGGGTGGGAAAATTTCAGACGTGCTCAGCTCCTCCCAATCTATACTCGTACAAGTTGCTAAGGAGCCTATTTCAACAAAAGGTCCTAGGTTATGTTCCGAAGTAACCATCGCTGGCAGGTATCTTGTCCTTGTGCCTTTTTCCGATAAAGTTTCAGTTTCTCAGAAGATCAAAGAAAACGAAGAAAAAAAGAGATTAAAAGAAGTAATGAATCGCATCAAGCCTAAAAATTTCGGTGTTATCATTAGGACTGTGGCTGAAAAAAAATCAACTGAAGATCTAGAAAACGATCTAAAACAGTTACTTGAGAAGTGGAATGAAATGTTCGCAAGTATCAAAGGAACGAAGGGGCCTAAAAAACTCTTAGGGGAACTGAACAGAACCTCTTCAATGTTGCGCGACTTATTGAATAAAGATTTTTCCAATATCCACGTGAATAACGACGTTCTTTATGACGAAATACGCGAATACGTTTCTTCAATTGCCCCAGGCAAAGAAAAAATAGTCAAACATTACAGTGGAAAACTTGACGTGTTTGAGCGTTTCGGGATTAGCAAACAGATTAAAACTCTTTTTGGTAAAAAAGTGCCGTTACCTAGTGGTGGATACTTGATTATAGAGCATACTGAAGCCATGCATGTTATTGATGTTAATAGTGGTAACAGAAAAGGGGCCGATGGACAAGAGTCAAATGCTTTAGCTACCAACGTCGAGGCAGCCGAAGAAATTGCCCGGGTACTTCAGTTAAGAGACATGGGTGGTATTATATGCGTGGACTTTATAGACATGCATGAAAAAGCGAACAATAAAGCTTTATTTGAAAAAATGAAGACTTTTATGAAGCCAGACCGGGCAAAACACAATGTTGTTCCTCCGTCGCGCTTTGGAGTGGTAGAAATAACTAGACAACGTGTACGGCCAGAAACAGATATCAAAACAGGAGAAACCTGCCCTACATGTGACGGAAAAGGAGAAATTCAAGCGAGCATTCTTTTTGCTGAAGAAATAGAGTCTAATATTGAATACATTATACAGAAAAACCCGAAAACAGGAATTGAACTCAACGTTCATCCTTATCTGGAAGCGTTTTTCACAAAAGGTCTAATCTCAAAACAGGTAAGATGGTTCTTAAAGCATAAAAAGTGGGTAACCGTTCGTGGTTTATCATCATACAGACTCTTAGAATATGAGATTACGGACAAAAACAACAATAAAATAGACTACTAAGCTTGAGTACCTTAGGGTTCAATGAAATTTTAAAGCGTCTGGAGTATTTTTGCGCCTATCAAGAGCGGTGTGAATTTGACGTTAATGAAAAAATCACAAAACTTGGCGTCACCAGCCCTGAAGAAAACGATAAGTTTCTTAGATTATTAAAAAAAGAAAACTTCCTAAACCAAGAAAGGTTTGTTTCGTCTTATATTAATGGAAAGGTTTCCATTAAAAAATGGGGCGTAAATAAGATTCGGTTAGGTTTAACTCAAAAAAAAGTATCGCCTTCACTTATAGAAACGGGACTTTCTCAAATTGATAAAGAAGTTTACCTAAATAACCTAGCTGTTTTATTAAGCAAAAAAGCCGTGAACCTTCCTAAATACAAAACAGACTTTACTCAAAAGACTAAAGTTTTACGTTTTCTAAGCAGTAAAGGATATACCGCCGAAGAAATATACGGCTTACTTTCCGTCTAATAGGGTGTTTGCGTTTGAGATCCAAGCTCCAGGTCCGCCTTTAACATATCCTGTTCGGCCTAATTTAACCCACTGTAGATTGTTTTGCGCATCTTTTCCCGGGTTAACAAACCATACGGTCGGATAGCCTTGAATCGCAAATTGACGCTGTAGTTTTGTGTTTTGAGCCTTCACCTCAGAGCTTAGTGCTTTTCTGCGAGGGAAATCTAGCTCTAAAAGAACAACGTTTTCACCAGCCCACTTCTTGAACTCCTCTTTAAAGAACACTTCTTTTTGAAGACGAATACACCATCCGCACCAGTCACTACCGGTAAAGAACATCATAATTGGTTTTTTCTCTTTTTTCGAGATTTTTATAGCCTCTTTGACATTGTCATGCCATACGAGTTTACTTTGGCTGAAGGCTACTGAGAGAAAAAGAATAAAGAATAAGGTGAGGGGCGTTTTCATGATTTGATTTTTGTTAAAATTACTGATTTCCTATGTAGTTTACAAAGACCGTGCAAAAGTATTTATTGTTCAATAAATATCCTTTTTCAAAGCTATTTATCTTGTTTATAACAAAATAATACTTGTATTTTCGTTAAAAACAGAAACCATGAAATTCTTCTTTCAATTGTTCTTTTTGTCTTTAACGATCTCATCGTTTGGGCAAGGTTTACCAACACAAACCGTTCGGGGAAGTGTTTTTGATAATGAATCAAAATTTCCTATTGTCGGCGCAAAAATATTTTTGTTCTCCGACTCGTATTCTGCAAAGACAATAACGGATTTTGATGGCTTTTTTATTCTTGAAAACATTCCTGTTGGTAAACACGAACTTGAAGTAAGTTATACACTATATTCGCCAAACACGCTGACCACTGAAGTTACCTCTGGGAAAGAAGTTGTCCTTCAGGTTCCGCTTGTTGAATTTGTTTCAGAACAAAAAGAGGTTGTCGTGCACGGACGAAAAAGGGGAGAGGTTTTAAATGAACTCGCTTTAATTTCTGCCCAGCAATTTAGCGTTGAAGAAACAAACCGTTATCCAGGTTCAAGAATGGATCCAGCAAGAATGGCTTCTAATTTTGCTGGCGTCCAAGGGGCGGATGACTCTAGAAATGATATTATAATTCGTGGTAATAGTCCTTTAGGGGTTGTTTGGCGCGTTGAAGGAGTTGACATTCCAAACCCGTCCCACTTTGCGATTTCAGGAAGTACGGGAGGGCCCGTTTCAATTATTAATAATAAAATTCTCGCTAATTCGGATTTTTTCATGAGTGCATTTCCTGCGGAATATGGAAATAGCACCTCTGGCGTCTTTGACTTAAAGTTGCGGAACGGAAACAATCGCCGTCATGAATTTACAGGTCAGTTTGGGTTTTTAGGTACAGAGTTTTTAGCAGAAGGCCCTCTTTCGAAGAAGAAGAAATCGAGCTATCTTGTAATGGGTCGCTATTCGACACTTTCCTTATTCCAACAGGTTGGTATTCAGCTTGGAACTGACGCCGTTCCGCAATACGGCGACGCCTCTTTCAAGTTTAACTTCCCTCTTAAAAAAGGTGGGCAGCTTTCATGGTTTGGGATTGGTGGAAAAAGCAACATCAACATCTTAATTTCAGACCAAACAGAATACTCAACAGAATTTTATGGTGAAGGTGATCGCGATCAAAAATTTGGTACTTCAATGTATGTTACGGGGTTAAACTTTAAAAAGCCTTTAAATACCAAAACCTTTATTTCAGCAACAGCTGCGGTTTCTTATGAAGAACAACACAGTCGGCACGACTACCTTCAGCGCTCGTTAGCTATCACTAATGGTGATACTACTATTTCCGTAGACACATCATATCTCATGATGGGGTATAATTTTAATACGATCAAAACATCAGGGCATTTTAGCATTAATCATAAAATAAACAAAAAGAACCTAATCAAAGCAGGGGTTAACCTCGATGTTTTCAGCCTATTCCAAAGTGATTCTGTGCTCTACAATTTAGATTTACCGAACAACTTTAAACAACGTTGGGACTATGCTGGAAACAAGTTACTCGTTCAGCCCTTCGTACAATGGAAATTTCGAGCAAACGACAACCTTGACTTTACGCTTGGCCTACACAGTCAATATTTTTCTAACGCGAACAGTTTAAGTCCTATTGAGCCCAGGACAGCAATTAAGTACCGTCTTCCAAAAAACCAAAGTGTTTTTGCTGGTGCCGGCTTACACAGTCAAATGCAGCCTTTATACACCTATTCTTATCATCAAGCGGGGCCTAACGGTGAGAAGATATACCAAAACGAGGATATGGGTTTAATGAAAAGCATACACACCGGTTTAGGGTACGAAAAAGTTTTCAATAAGGGATTTAGTATCAAAACGGAAACCTATTATCAATACCTGTATGAAGTTCCTGTTACTGTTGTACCTTCTTCTTTTTCGATCATTAATATGGGTAGTGGTTTTTCAAGATTGTTTCCTGACTCTTTACAAAATACAGGAACAGGTATTAACTATGGTGTTGAACTTACAGTTCAAAAATACTTTAACAAAAGCTTCTTTTTTCTTTTTTCTGGAACACTATACGACTCAAAATATAGAGGAAGTGATAATATCCTAAGAAACACCTCTTATAACGGGTCTTATGTTGTTAATTTTCTTGCCGGAAAAGAATTTAACATTGGTAAAAACAATGTACTCGGAATAGGTTTAAAAACAACAAGGGCTGGGGGAAAAAGATATGGATATGTTAATCTTGGGGCCACAGAAGACTTAAAGGAGATTGTTTTTCAAGACTCTTTATTTAACGAAAGACAATTCGCTGATTACTTCAGGTTTGACCTAAAAATCAGCTGGAGATTAAATGCTAAAAAAACAGCACATGAAATAGGGTTGGATCTAGTAAATGTATTAAACACGAGTAACCTTTTAGGTTTGGCTTATGCGCCTAGCCTTGACCCCTCTGTGGTAAACAACCCTGGATATGAACCAACAGCGGAAAGAAAGCAGCTTGGTTTTTTGCCTGTCTTTTATTATAAAATAGATTTCAGGCCTAAAAAATAGAATGTGTGAAAGAAGTTGCAGAGGTTGTTTTTCTGGCGATTAAACCCTATTCGGAAAGTAGTTTGTGGGTCTCATTTTTTTCAGAGAAACACGGTTTACAAAACGCTATTATAAAAGGTGGTAAAAGAAAAAAAATCCGGCCCATGGTTCTGGGTTTATATCAAATTGTTTTATATCGGTGGTCTTCATCAGGGCTTCAAAATATTAATTCGGTTGAACGGTCTTATCAACTCGAAAACACATATAATTCACCTGTTAAAATATTAATTGCTTTTTTTGTTGCCGAAAGCATTAAGTCCTTTTTAAGTAACGAAGTTGTTGACCGGTCTTTTTTCAGTTTTATAAAAAAATCAATCCTTAAGTTAAACGAAACAGCGTTTGTTAAAACCTACCCTGTATGTTTTTTAGCTGATTTAATTTCTTTTTCAGGCCATGCTCCTTTAAATTCATCAGGTTTAAAAATCGATAATTTCGATATCAAAACAGGTGAATTTAATTCTCAAGAAGCCTCCAGTTATCTCGTTGCGGACCCTACATTAGCATTGGCTATTCATGAGGTTTTTTACAACAATTCTGTTCTTAACGAGGGATTGGAGCCAAGGCTTTTTGATGTTCTTTTAGAGTACTGTAACTATCACCTACCCGGATACAACTCAAAAAAATCTGTTGAGGTTATTCGAGAAACGTTATATGATTGATTTTCTTTTTCTCTTAAAAAACGAGGTTAAAAGGTTTCGGCTTTCGTCTTGCATTGGACCCTTTACCACAAGGGTTGCTGGATGATAAAGAGAGGGTTCACACCTGCTTGCCCCCCGCCTTTCATCTCTTGCCGCAAATACCACCTTGTCTATTTGTGACCAAAATAAAGCACCTGCACACATTGAACAAGGCTCTAAAGAAATATACATCGTACATCCTTTAAGATATTTTGCGCCTAAATATTGTGCCGCCGCCGTAATTGCTTGAACTTCAGCGTGAGCTGTTACGTCTGTAAGTTGTTCTGTTAGATTGTGTGTTCTTGCAATCACTCTATTATTAAGCACGACCACCGCACCAACAGGCACCTCGTTTTTATCTAATGCCTTCTGTGCCTCTATCAAGGCCTGTTTCATGAAAAACTCATCGTTAAATATTTCTAACATACTATTGGTTTATTAACCTTCTACCTTTAGTAAATTTATGATATAATATTGATTTTCTTAGCAGATATCTATTAAATTCACCCCATGAATATTCTTGACATTTGTATCTGTTTATTTCTAACGGTTGGGTTTTTCCTTGGTTGGCGAAAAGGGTTGATTATGGAGCTTTTTAATTTTGCGTCCCTCATTGCCGGTGTCTATTTTGCGTTTCATTTCTCAGACGCAATTGCCAATTATTTTGTAGATAAAGAAGATGGGGTCGTTGTTCCTTTTCTTTCTTTTATCATCGTCTTTATTCTGGTTGTTCTTGCTGTCCGCGTTATTGGAAAGGCCTTTGAAAAGTTTATTGCTTTTGTCTGGTTGTCTGTATTTAATAAAATTTTAGGAAGTGTTGTTGGGTGTTTAAAGTGGGGGTTTCTTGCGGGTTGTGCTTTTTTGTTTTTAAGCCCTCTTGACCCTGGTCGGGAAATCGTTTCTCAAAAAACTATAGATTCCTCACGTTTCTATCCTGTTGCCATAAAGTTTGCTGAAATCGCTATTCCTGGCGTTAAAAATACTTTGCTGTTAAGCTATAAAAACGTCCAAAAAGAAATGGAAAAGGCTAACTAAAAGCCTCAGTTATTTTATCTGCCAAAACATTACTTAACCCAAAATAGCTTTCTTTAGTCCAGCCCGCGATATGTGGCGTCAAAATAACATTTGGATTGTTTTTCAAATAAATAAACGCTTCAGGTAACTCTGATTCAAAAAAAGACTCAAACGATTTAGATTCATATTCTAAAACATCTAATGCTGCGCTTACAACCCTTTGTTGCTTCATCGCTAATACTAAGCTATCCGTTTCAACAACCTTTCCGCGACATATATTTAAGACAATTAACGGTTGTTGAAATCTTGAAAAAAAGGCATGATCACCCATCGAAATAGTTTCTTCCGTTTCTGGGACATGAAAACTAATCACGTTCACGCGTTTATACAATGTTTCTAGCGCTACGTTTTCAACACCCGGCTCGCTGATTGTTTTGTATTTATCATATGCTAATACTTTAACGCCAAGGGAAACAAGTTTTTTAGCAAAACATAAACCGTTATTTCCGCAGCCTATAATCCCCACCGTACAGGAAGAGAGTTCTCGACCTGTGTTTTCTTTTCTTAACCAACTTCCTTCTGTAATTTCAACATGAGCTCTTTGAAAGTTATTTAGAAGCGCTAATAAAAATCCAAGCGCATGCTCTGCCACGGCATTCCTATTACCCTCAGGAGACGAAAAAAGAAGAATCCCTTTATTGGTACAATACGCACTATCCACATTTTCTGTTCCAGAACCTGACCTTGCAATAAAACGAAGACTCCTTGCGTTATCTAAGACTCTTGCGTCAAGCGTGAAACGAGAGCGTATCACGATACCGAAAGCGCCTTTTATCTCTTCAATAAATTCATCTTGATTTGCCCTGGTTGCATCTACACAATCAAAACCAATAGATTCTAATCTATCTTTCAATATAGAATGAACAGCATCAACAAAAACAACCTTTCGCATAATGTATGCAAAAATATAAAAACAGTAGGTATAATTTTAATTAACATTAGGGTTCTTTGTTTTTCCTTTAAACACACTTAGTGTAGTTTTTACACTTTAATAAAAAAACAATATATTTACGCTGAAAACTATTTATTTATGAAGAATTTAAATCTTTTATTTGTATTGACTTTTATGGCCTTCTCCAGTGTTTTTGCACAGGGGGTTACCGTTAAAGGAACAGTAACAGACGAAAAAAAAGCAACGTTTCCTGGGGTTAAAGTTGTTGTAAAAGGAACAGCAAATGGCGTCATTACGGATATCGATGGTAAATACACCATTAGTATAGAAGACGCTGAAGGTTTGGTTCTAAGTTTTTCTTATATGGGCTACACGACACAAGATGTGCTCGTCGCTGGACGACCTGAGATAAACGTGAAAATGAATTCGGAATCACAGGTTTTTGACGAGATTGTAGTGGTTGGTTATGGTAGTTCCAGAAATAAAGAATTGACAGGAGCGGCAGCTAAAGTCAAGGGCGAGGATATTGAAAAGCTCAATCTTTCAAGAATGGATCAAGCACTACAGGGTCAGGTTTCTGGTGTTGCGATTAACACGAACTCTGGTTCTCCTGGAGGTTCTTCAAGTATTCGAATCCGTGGTTTATCTACGTTCGGTGATAATGACCCACTTATTCTTGTAGATGGTGTTGTTTATGACTCAGATGGTTTGAACGCCCTGAACCCAAATGATATCGAATCTATTAACGTCCTTAAAGATGCAACTGCTGGTATATATGGTGTTAGAGCGGCAAACGGTGTTATCATTGTTGAAACAAAAAAAGGACGCCTTAATGCTGCGCCTAAGGTTGAGTTTAGTATGTATCGAGGTATTCAACAAACCGCAAACCGTCTAGGTTTGTTAACCGCAGAAGAGTACGCTGTTATCAAAAATGAAATGTTTGCGTTTGGAGGACAACCAATGCCTTTTGCAAATACTGCTATAGGTGAAGGGACAAACTGGCAGGATTCAGTTTTTCAGACCGCACCCATTGAAAGTTACAATATTGGAATTAGTGGTGGTACAAAGAACACACGTTATTCTTTAGGTGCTACTTATTTTGCTCAAGAAGGAATTGTTGGTGGTTCAAAAGCCAACTTCTCCAGATATAACGCAAGATTAAATCTTAGTACAGATCTTTCTGATAAGCTACTTTTAAATTCTGTTTTCTTGTTTTCAAGTGACAACCGCTCGACGCTCGCTGAAAATGGAATCGGTTCTGTACTTTACAACACGGTAAACGCTTTTCCTAATGAGCCGATAAGCACTCCTGATGGTAATTACAGCTACCTTGAAGAGGTTGCGGATATTATTAATCCGATTGCACAAATGGAAAACGCTTACAACTATAGTGTTGCAGACAAGTTTGTGGGTAAAGAAGAACTTGTCTACAAGTTTAATAAGCACCTTTCTTTTACGAATCGTTTCAACTATAATTATGCAGTAGTAGATGCTAAAAGTTTTAGTCCGTTAGCCTGGTTTGGACCAGGTAAATATGCCAATACGGCATTAAATGCAGACCTTGAGTCACCACAGGTGGAAATTGCTGACAGTGTATTTATTGATCGTGGCGCTAGTGTTTATGAGCAACGCTCGTCGTTTAGTGACTTGACATTTGAAAGTTATTTTAATTATGATAGAACCTTCAGCGACATACATAAGGTAAAAGCAACCTTAGGAGCCTCTGTTTTTCAGAGAAAAGGCGCTGCGCTTAGTGGAACAGCATTTAACATTCCAAACAATTCCTGGGAATATGCGGATATTTCGGCAAACACGGCTCCTGGGGGTTATCTAAATAATGTAGGGTCTTTTGAATTTAAAGAACGCCTGGTTTCAGCCTTCATAAGAGCAGAATATGCTTATGATTCTAAATACATTGTTTCAGGTATAATGAGAAGGGATGGGTCTAGTAAGTTTGGTCCAAATAATCGCTATGGTGTTTTTCCAACGATCTCTTCAGCATGGTTAATCTCAGAAGAAAACTTTTTTAATATTGAAGCGATTAACTTTATGAAGCTTAGACTGAGCTACGGTGTTTCTGGTAATGACCAAATCGCAAACTTTGCATACCGCGCGTTGCTTAATGGAGAGGGTGTTTATGTTTTTGATGATTTAATTGTTATCGGAACAGCGCTGGGAAGGGCTGCTAACCCTGATCTTAAGTGGGAAACGACAAGGCAGTTTAATGCTGGTCTTGATTTAACGCTTTTGAGTTCTTTTGATGTAACCACAAACTATTTTATTAAAAACACAAACGATTTATTGTTTCAACCTGACGTTTCTGGAATAATCGGCTCCTATGGGCCTGGGGGGTCTTCACCTATTATTAATGCAGGAAATGTTTCCAATAAAGGTGTTGAACTTGAATTGGCTTATCACAACAAGCCTTCAAGAGACTTTAAAACCAATGTCAGTTTTAATTTTTCTCATATTACAAACAAAGTGACAAGTGTTCCCGAGGGTGTCGACTATCTTCCTGGAGCGCAATTTAGTGTCGGGGGTGATGTTGCAACGCGTTTTGAAGAAGGTTTTGCTATTGGTTACTTCCATGGATTACAAACAGCAGGTATTTATCAAACACAAGAGGATATTGATAATGCAACGGTTATCCAAGAGGGAGCTCGTCCAGGCGACTTTATTTTTGTTGATCAAAATGGTGATGGTGAAATTAGCTTTGGTGATGATAACGATAAAACATATCTCGGTTCGCCTATTCCTGATTTCACAATGGGGTTTGCTCTAAATTTAAAATTCAAGGGGCTCGACTTCTCTGCCAATATTTATTCCGCTATAGGTCAAGAAATTATTCGCAACTATGAAAGACAACAACCCTATGCAAATCAACTTGACTATGTAATTAACCGTTGGACAGGGCCGGGATCGACGAATGAACACCCTAGGCTCACCACTGGTGCAACTAGAAATAATTCTTTTTCTGACTATTATGTTGAGGACGGTTCTTTTGTTAGATTAAGAAATGTACAGTTGGGTTATACCTTTTCAAAAAATAACCCTTTACTCAAAAAATTAAAAATCGAATCCCTTCGTTTTTATGTCTCAGGAAATAACCTTGTGACGCTTACTAGATATTTAGGTTTTGATCCAGATATTGGCGGTGGTACACTATCAGCGGGAGTTGATTACGGGTTTTACCCGCAAGCGAAAACGATTATGGGTGGTATAAACATTAAATTTTAAGAGAATGAATATTTTAAAAACAAAACTATTTAGCGGTTTACTTTTTACATGCTGCCTTGTCTTTTCTGGTTGTGATAAGTTTTTAGAGGTTAACCCGCCATATACTCAGGATGCTGAAAACTACTTTCAATCACCTGAGGATTACGAACAAGCACTTATTGGTGCATATGACTTACTTCAAGCTTCTTTTATGTCTGTTTGGATCAGTGAAATTGCTTCCGACAATACTATTGCTGGTGGTGAGAGTGTAAATGATACACAAGGCCTTCACCAAATTGACGAAATGACACACGGTGGTGTAAATTCTGAATTAAGGAGTCTCTTTCGTTGGAATTATGCAGGTATAACGCGCGCAAACTTTATTCTCGAAAATAAAGACAACATTGACTTTCAAGGTAAAGATCAAATTATTGCGGAGGCAAAATTTTTACGTGCTTTTTATTACTTCGAACTTGTTAAGTTTTTTGGGGATGTTCCATTAATTATTGATAAAAGAATTGGTGCCCAAGAAGCAACGGAAATTCCACGAACCCCTGCTTCAGAGGTTTATGCTCAAATTGAACAAGATTTAATTGATGCCTCTAGTGTTTTAAATGATGTATCTCTGATTAAAGGAAAAGCAACAAAAGGTGCGGCTAAAGCGTTATTAGGTAAGGCATACTTGTACCAAAAGAAATACATTGAAGCTGCCGATAAATTTGACGAGGTGATTAATAGTGGTTCTTACAGTTTAATAAATGACTACACAAACTTGTTTTCTGTAGCAAACGAAAACAACAGTGAAACTGTTTTTGATGTTCAATACACAGGTGCTGAAGGCGGTGGTTATGGCTGCTTGGTTTGTCTAGAAGGAAATGCTGGTCCTGGATTCCAGGGCATCCGTCAGTACGACGGTCCTATATACGGTGACGGAAACAGTTACAACTTGCCAACCCAAAGTCTTTACGACGCTTTTGATCCCGCTGATCCTAGACGAGATATGACTGTTTTAGACATAGAAGCCTTTATTGCAGCACAACCCAACCCAGAAAGCATCACCTATGGAATTGGTGCTGGTGGACATACGGGGTATTACAACAATAAATACATCAAAAGGCAAGGCGAAATAGGGCTTCCTGATAATGATCTAACTAGCCCTGTAAACTACCGCGTTATTCGCTATGCAGACGTGCTTCTCATGGCTGCTGAATCACATTACCAGAATGGTAATACCGGAGCCGCACAAGTCTTAGTTGACGAAATAAGAACAAGGGCGGGCATGCCTCCCGTGTCATTAAGCTCTGTGAATGATATTTTCAACGAAAGACGTCTTGAATTAGCTTGTGAAGGTCATCGGTTTTTTGACCTTATTCGGGCAGGTAATGCTCAGGACTATATTGAAGGATTCCAAACGAACAAACATGAATTGTTCCCGATACCTACATTAGAAATTGATTTAGCCGGTGGAAACTGGTCACAAAATAACGGTTATTAATACAAAAAAAATGAAAAATATTTTTACCCCATTTACAGCACTTTCTGCAGTAATTTTATTCTTTACTGTTACCGCTTGCAAAAAAGATAATCCTCAGTTAGGAACTCCCCCAACGGAAAGTGACGCTTCATTTACCTATGCCCCTTCCGATACAAATGCAAACGTAATTGTTTTTACAGCTTCAAACCCTGATATTATAAACATGTGGGATTTTGGAAATGGTCTTAAAGGTGAAGGCGCCACGGTTTCTTCTGTATACCCTAATGAAGGCATTTATACGGTAACGCTAAGCGTTTTTAATAATGGGGGTTCATCAACGTCTACACAAGAGATCACTATTGACCAAACTGACCCCGGATTACTAGACAATCCGATTTTTACTATGCTCACTGGTGGTGTTGATGGGCCGGGATTTAAATCGTGGTATATTGACTCAACTGTTGCTGGACATTTTGGGGTTGGGCCCGATCCGGTTTCTGATTTGGGATATACGCCTGAATGGTGGTCTGCTCCTGAAAATGCAAAACCAGGGTGTGGAATGTATGACGATCGTTATGTCTTCTATTTAAACGAATATAAATTCGACATGATAACAAACGGAGATGTCTACGTTCACAATACGCTTGCTGATCAATATCCAGACTCTTTTGAAAACCTAGCGGACTTCACCGCTCCTTATGCCAATAGATTGAATGAGTCCTGGAGCGTTACTGAAGAAGAAGATACTTTAATAAGTGTATCCAATGACTCCTTTATAGGTTTTGGCAGCGGAATTAATACATACAAAATTATTGAATTAACAGACACCTCGATGTATCTTGCGTTTGGTCATCATGAAGGAGGTTTACTTTGGTATTTAAAATTAAAACCTGAGCTTTAATACTTGATATACAAATAGTTATGCGTATTCTTTGTTTTATTTCAATCCTTCTAACCTGTATTTCATGCGATCCTGAAAAACCTGATTCTTCAGTCATTTTACCTACAAGTCTCAATACTAGTTTTAATATAGATGAAGGTTTTGTGGAGGTACAAGCAACTGCTCAGGGCGCAAATTTTTACAGTTTTATGTTCTATGATAACGGAGACTCAACATATGTCGAATCTACCGACGGGTCTGCCTCTTATAATTTCGCAACAACTGGCGTTTATACGATTAAATCACGAGCCCACGTTACACCTTATGATTTCGTAGAAAAAATTGATGTTTTAGATATTACTGATGTCGGTTACACCGGGGGTGTTCCTACGGTTGGTTATTCAACACCACTAAGCTACCCAGGATATACTTTAGTTTGGAGCGATGAGTTTGATGGTAGCACATTGTCCTCCAACTGGACGCACGAAATAGGCAATGGTTCTTGGGGTTGGGGTAATAATGAATTACAGTTTTACAAAGAGGAAAACACGGTTGTCGAAGACGGTCTACTAAAAATCACTGCGAAAGAAGAATCCGCGGCCTCATTCAATTATACATCCTCTCGTATCAAAACACAAGGTCTTCAATCCTTCAAATACGGGCGTATAGACGTTCGTGCGGCGCTTCCTTATGGCCAAGGTTATTGGCCGGCTATTTGGCTATTAGGAGATAATATTACATCTGTGGGTTGGCCTGAATGTGGTGAGATAGATATAATGGAACTTGTTGGTGGAGGCGCATATAATGACCGAACTGTATACGGCACAGTTCATTGGAGCGATAATGGTAGTCATGCATCATACGGGGATCATAATTCATTGAGCACGGGTGAAATGTTTGCAGAAGAGTTTCACGTCTTTTCTATAATTTGGACTGAATCCGCTCTGAAATTTTTACGTGACGATATACAATATCATATTATTGATATTTCTAGTTCTGAACTTAATGCTTTTCAAGAAAACTTCTTTCTCATCTTAAACTTAGCTGTCGGAGGTCAATGGCCGGGTAGTCCAAACAGCAGCACCTTGTTTCCCCAAACGATGGCCGTAGACTATGTGCGTGTTTTTCAATAACCCTTAAAAACGGGTTTTATATTTTGGTTTTAAGGGGTTTGCTGTGTTTTTTAATAGTTTCTGTTGTTTGGGTTTATAAAAGCCCTTTAGGCGTCTTTAAAACAACTATCGGCCCATATAAACTAAAAGAACGGATACATCGCTCGGTGAAACACCTGAAACACGTGAAGCTTGCCCGATGGTAATCGGTTTTATATGCGAAAGTTTTTCTTTTGCTTCTGTGCTTAAACTATTTAATTTTTTAAAATCAAGGTCATGAGGGATTTTTACATTTTCTAACCGGCTCATTTTTTCCGCCTGATCTTGTTCTCTTTCAATATAACCGTCGTACTTCATTTGAATTTCAACCTGGTCAAGAACTTCATCATGGGAAATATTAATGTGTTGTGCTTTTTGACTTGCTTCATCTGAAAGTTCAAGTAGTTTTTTTAGATACACTTTTGGCCGTGTTATAATAGAAGATAATTTAACTTTTTGAGAAATAGGAGCACTACCTATGCTTTCTAAAAAAGGGTTTACATCCTCTGGAGAAATTGCTATTTTTCTAAGGTCTTTTTTAAAAGTCTTAGTACCCTCTATTTTTTTATCCACACGTTCTTTTCTGTCTTTATCTGCTAGTCCTAACTTAAACCCTAAGGGGGTTAATCTAATATCTGCATTGTCCTGTCTTAATAAAATCCTGTATTCAGCACGGCTCGTAAACATTCGATATGGTTCATCTGTGCCTTTGGTTATTAAGTCGTCGATTAAAACACCTATATAAGCCTCACTTCTTGATAGATAAAAAGGATCTTTACCTTTTGTGTTTAAGTTGGCATTAATTCCTGCCATTAAACCCTGACAGGCAGCTTCTTCATAACCTGTTGTACCATTAATTTGACCCGCAAAATAAAGGTTTTTGATTTTCTTTGTCTCAAGTGTATGTTTTAACTGCGTAGGCGGGAAGTAATCGTATTCAATAGCATAACCAGGCCTGAACATTTTAACATTTTCAAACCCTGGAATTGTTTTCATTGCTTCTAGTTGTATTTCTTCAGGTAACGAAGTGCTAAAACCATTAACGTAAATCTCTATAGTGTCCCACCCTTCGGGTTCGACAAAAATTTGATGCCTTTCTCTATCCGCAAACCGATTTATCTTATCCTCTATGCTTGGGCAATATCTTGGGCCCGTACTATTTATTGCGCCGTTAAACATTGGAGAGCGGTCAAAACCTTTTTCTAATGTTTGGTGTGTTTTTGGATTTGTGTAAGTAATATAACAAGACCTCTGTTTTTGTAAGGGTTTGGTTTTTGAAAAACTAAATTTCGATGGTGATTCGTCGCCAGGCTGTTCTTCCATTTTAGAATAATCTAAAGATCTTCCATCTACCCGTGGGGGAGTTCCAGTCTTCATTCTGCCAGACTCAAAACCTAACGACACAAGTTGCTCTGTAATACCTGTTGATGCCCTTTCTGCAGCCCGACCACCACCAAATTGTTTTTCTCCTAAATGAATTAAGCCATTAAGAAATGTACCGTTTGTAAGGATTACGCTCTTCGCTTTTATTTCAATGCCTAATGCTGTTTTAATTCCTGTGACTATATTTTCTTCTAAACATATTCCTGTACACATGTCCTGCCAAAAATCTATATTTTCGTTTTGCTCAAGACATAAACGCCATTCCGTTGAAAACATTTGACGGTCATTTTGACTTCTGGGAGACCACATTGCTGGCCCTTTTGATTTATTAAGCATCCGAAACTGAATAGCACTTTTATCACTTATAATCGCAGAGGCACCACCTAAAGCATCAACCTCTCTTAAAATTTGACCTTTAGCAACGCCACCCATTGCAGGATTACAGCTCATTTGTGCTATTGTGTTCATATTCATTGTTACCAATAAAACATGACTACCCATGGTTGCTGCACAATGTGCTGCCTCACAACCCGCGTGTCCTGCACCAACAACTATAACATCGTATTTTGTTAACATATCTATTGTTTCACGTGAAACAAAATTAATTCAAAAAAGATTATTTACATTATGTTTCACGTGAAACATTCAATTCTAAATAATAGTTCTCTTTAGCACGCATCACAAATATTTCTTCTTCTGATTTATCATTGTAACCGCATAAATGTAAAACACCATGGTAAACCACTCTTTCCATCTCTTTACAAAAATCTACAGCATTCAATTTGGCATTTTCTTTAAGACGATCAACACTAATGAAAAGATCACCACTAATTTTATTTTCTTCATTGTAAGAAAAAGTAATAATGTCAGTAAAATAATCGTGATTTAAATGTTTCTTGTTTAGCGCTAACAGGTAGGGGTCTGAACACAAAACAATAGAAATGTTTCCTTTAATAAAGTTCTCATTATCAATTATATAGCTTATTTTTTCCCGATAACTTTCTATAGAAAAATCGAAGGGTTTTATGTCCTCAAAAAAAAAGCTCGTCATTTATTAAAAAACAAACAAACTTCATTGCCCTCTCCTGTGAATTCGACTTTATCCGCAAGGTTGCGCATTAAAAAGATGCCTCTACCGTTTTCTTTCAGAAGGTTTTCTGGTGCTGTTGGATCTGGTAAATTATCAAAATCAAAACCAGTACCCTCGTCTTTCACTGCAAAACAAACCTTTTCTTGATTATCAGAGACAGAAACGTTAATACTTAAATTTTCGTTCTCTTTATTTCCGTGTTGAATTGCATTGTTTACTGCCTCTGTAACTGCAATTAATACATTCCCATAAGCATCTTCATTAACACCTACAGTATTACAAACTTTATCTATTAACCTTTCTATGTCTGCAACAGAGCTGTATGTTGAAGATAATTTTAAAGACTCTATAACACTATACTTATCACTCATAGTATTCACCTATATTAGTTTTCGTCGAAATATTCGTTTGCCTTCTCCTTATAATACTGACGATAAGCAGGCTCTGCAAAACGTAATAATTCAATTCTTTTTAACTTTTCTTTGTTATACTCATTAAAAAGAATTTGGTTACTTTTTTCGGTGTTTTTTCCCGATTTTGATTCTCTTTTTTCATCAAAACCTCTTTCAATTAATGCTTTTTCGCTTTCTAATAACCTTGTTAATATTTCTTGTTGTCTCTTGATCGTTGTGTTACTTATATCTTTATTGACAATTCTTTTCTGTTGCGCTTTCATCTCTTCAATGAGCGGGTTTAAACCATTACCTGTGCCCTTACCGTCTTTATTAAGTTGGTTTCTAAGTTGTTCTAGTTTTTTCCGGATTGCGGATTGTTCTGCTGCCATTTTAGCTAAACCTTTACTTCCTATTCCACCTGAACCATTTTCTCCTTTATTTCCTTCTTTTTGCCCACCCTCCTTTTTACCACCGTCCTTCATACCTTTTTTCAGTTGATCTAACTGATTCTTCAACATCTCTTTCATGTCACCTGAATTCATAGAAGGACCTGCTTTCGGTTTTCCTTTACCCCCAGGTTTATTACATTGACCGCTTCCTGGATTCATCATCTGCATTTGAGCCTGCATACTTTGTAAAACCTCATTTAACAAAAGTGCTAGATTGTTATAAGACGTCATAGAACTTTGTTGATTTTGTGTTACTTTCTTTTTGTTTCTGTCACCGACAAAATCAATTGATTTTTTCTGAGTAAACGTCAAATCATTAAGTTCTTTGTCTATAAATGTTGCAAGCACTGGTTGACGTTTTGCTAATGAAAGTAAACTATCCTGAATGATTTTAGTATCATCATTTATACGTCTTTGCGTTCTTCCATATTTTCTAAATGCCGGGTCATTTACACGAACATTTATAAATTTATTCATCAAGTTTTCTTGATCTATACTGAGAATTATTAATGCTTCTAGAATTTTCCGTAAATCATCCATATCTTCTTCTTGCTGACTTTGTGCAGAATTCTGTTGCATTTGATCTAATTTATCAGCTAACTCTTGCATTTGATCGGCAGCGCTTTTTTGACTTTTAGATGCCTTGGATTTTTTATTTTTTTCTATTTCCTCGTTAGCCTTATTTAATTCTTGATCTATTTGGTCTTCTGCCTTATTTGTTTCTTCAAGTTCTAATGGTGTTTCCAATTTATTATTTAAAGAATCTAAATCTTTTAACTGCGCTTTAATTTTATCAAACTCATCCTTTATTTTTTCTTGTTCTTCGGCATCTTTTAATTTTTCTTTTGAAAGCATGTTTTGTTTTTCTGCTAACACTTCTAACTCCTTTTCTATGTCATCTATTTTTTCATTTACCTGAAGTTTCTTCAACATTTCAAGACTACGGTCTAATTGCTTTTTCATATCCTCAGCACTCTGATCTAACTCCTCCATTTTTTCATTGAGCTTTTCTTGATTGTTACTTTTTAATAATTCTTCAAGTTCTTCAAGAAGTTTTTTTAATTCATTATCCATTACTTTATTTAATAATTCTTCTAATAATTCTTGTTTTTCTAAAAGCTCTTTATCTAACTCAGATAATTGATTTTTTTCTTGTAAAGAATTATCCATTTTTTGCTGGACCTGTTCTAGTTTATCTAATAACTCTTGTTGTTGTTGTTTTAAATCATTGATGTCATTTAATTTATTCCAAGAATCTGATTGGTTGATTTTTAGTTCCTTATTTAATTCATTGATGTCTTTTTGAAATTTTCGTGTCGCTTCAAGTGCAGCATTTAAATCTTTTTTAATTTCATTTTGATCAGAATTTTTCTTTTCATTAAACTCACTTAAACTTGGTAATTCATAAATATATTTACTACTATATGTTGTTTTAGATCCATTAATACCATCATTATCTGATACTGAAAAGAAATAAAGAATCTCATCATTTAATGCTATATTTTCCCTATTAAAATCTACACTGTAAGAAAAACTATTTTTAGTGCCTTTAACGTTCTGAAAATTCATCACTTTGTTTCTTTTATTTCCATTTTTTGATTTCACCGTGTAATGAAAATTTAAATTTAGAAGACCATAATCATCAGATACAACACCTTGAAAGTATCTTACACCTGTGTTAATAGTGTCTTTTTGCTCTTCTACATTAATTAAAGGATATGCGTCCTTTAAAACTTCTATAGAATACTCTAAAGAGTCTTTAATATTGGTATAAGAATTGGTTAATTGAAGAACTATTTTATCTGAAGAAATATATTTCTTTTTAAATAGAAAACCAGACTTTTTAAAAACGCTTCTTTGAACACCAGATGAAATCACAGTTTCTGAAACATTTTTCGTTTTTCCACTCCAAGTCACTTCACTTCCCTCAGGAATAGTTATATCTCCCGAATTTTTTATCGTTCTAGGTTCCATCATTAAATAAGAAGGATAAATTATGGAAGCATCCCATTTTCCTAAAACATTCTTTCCTAGTACTTTAATTATATAACTGGAGCTTTTAAAATTATTCGAAGAAATAAAAAAAGATTGATTGTTTTTTGGTTTTCTAAGAACAGTTTCAAATAAGTTGGATTTCAATTTTGACATTAGAAAAACACCCCTATCCGAGTTAATATAAAGTTTATCAGGAAACTTACTGCCCGATAATAAAACCTGGAGTTTTAAATCCTCTCCTTCAGAGATATTTAGATTTGTATTTACAAGTTCGAAACTGTAAGGTGATTTTATTTTAAATTCTTGTGAAAAATTTAAAACACGATAGGATCCTTGCGTAAACATTTCAGGTAAAAAGCCTAAAAAGATGAAAAATAGAAATACTGCGGGAAGCACATATTTTAAATATTTTTTATTTTCTGAATAAGATATTGCTCTCGAAAATTCAATAAAACCAATATTGTTAACTTTCTGCTCTATACTGGCTTGTAAAAGCGTTATTTCCTTTTCTTTTCCATTCGTTTGTTGCCCTTCAAGTTGTAGTAAATTTGTTAATTGATCTGCTATTTCAGGAAACAACTCACCTATCATAACAGAAGCTTCTTGGTGGTTAAATCTTTTGTTTGTATTTATAATACACCAAATAGGCTGTAAACAGTAAACAAAAGTTAAATATGTATTTACGATTATAAATAATAATAAAAACACCAAGCGAATCAAGGAGTTGAAACGACCAAAAAACTCCGCAAATGAAAAAATATATAGCGACAATAAAAAAGCAACCAAACAATATAATAAACCTTTGAGTAATTTATTTTTGTAGTACTTCTTAATAAAGAAGTTGAGTTCAGTTTTAATCGAATTTATATTATTCATATTTAGTTATTCACACCTATTTCTTTTTAATAAGTT
>JAQXCN010000020.1 GCA_029251865.1 Crocinitomicaceae bacterium
TACATGTCCAAGGTGAAGAATATCGAAGCAGCCATTGGTAAAGCAGACGGTCAGCTTTTCAGACCTCCACGCAGCAACTTTTTTTTGCAGGGTGTCGAGGTCCATTTCCTTTTCCAAAAAAGAGGCGTTATCGCTTTTCATCTGTGTTGTATTTTCTCGGCATCAAGACGAGTGATATGAGACCTAAAAGTATTAAAAATATAGTTTGTGTGGCCCAGATGACCATCCCAAGGGCGTTTCCAATTGCTAAGCCGTCTGATCCTCCCGAGTTGTTGATGTAATAGGCGGTTGTAATACCAATTAAAAGGGGATAGGCGCCCATTCCTCCATTCGTAAAAGAAATACCGACAGCACCAAAAATAAAAGCTAAAAACATTCCAGATATTGGCACCCCAGCAGTTGCATCAATTGCCCAAAACGGTAAGGCAAACATAATAAGATATGAACCCCAAATGAGCAATGTATGCAAGACGTAGGACCAAACCTTTTTTACTTTAAAAATTGAAAGAACGCCTTCTTTCAAGGATTTTAGAAATGCAAAAAGTTTAAATTTTATTTTTTTATTCAAAAAGACAACACCTACAAGGATTATAAAGATGAACCCCAACCAAAGAGACCATGAGACTCCAGACTCAACCTCGGTTTGTGATTCTCCAAAAAAACCTTTTTTGAGATTTGAAATAATGGCATAAGCTTCTGCTTTATTTAGGAAGATAGAAAGGAGGCTGATACTCAATAATATGATCATGTCAACAATGCGTTCTGTAACGATTGTTCCGAAGGAGCCTGCAACAGGAATATTGTCAGAACGTTTTAACATTAAGGACCTTGTAAACTCTCCGGCGCGAGGGATTGTCATATTGACGAGGTAGCCTATCATCAGAGAGTGGTATTGGTTTTTTAAAGTGCTGTGATAACCCACAGGGTGAAGGGTAAGGCCCCATCGATAGGCTCTGGAAATATAAGATATGAAAGCCAATATTAATGACAGCGAAATATACCAAGGGTTGGCATTGCGAATCGTATTCTTAAAAACAGCGATGTCCTCTGGGGTCATTTTATCAAATAAATACCAAGTGAGGTAAACGCCTAGACCGATTGAAAAAATGATTTTAAATGCTGAAAACAACTTTTTTTTATCCAATGCCCTATTTAAATTTTAGAGGAAATTACAAAAGATACGGGGAGAATCATAGTAATATATTATCAATGAGTCTAACTTTTTCGCAAAAGGCAGAGATACAACAAACGTTATCGTCCCCTTCCTTTTTGTAGGGACCGAATGTGGTTTGGTTCACTACGTCAAGATATTCGAGTTCTAATGAACTTTGATTGAAGATCGCTTGTGCTTGTTTGAGGGTTTCTTCTTTCCCGAGTACTTTAATATTTGACTTTACAAAACTTAAGGTTTTATAGATGATCAAAGCCTCCTTATGCTTTGCCTCATTTAAAAGTAAATTTCTACTACTGAGTGCCAGCCCGTGTGCATCTCTAACGGTTTGACAAGCGACAACATCCACAGGTCGTTTTGTGCTAGCGACCATGTGTTTTATTACGGATAGTTGCTGAATATCTTTAAGGCCAAAGTAGGCTTTAGAGGGCTTCGTGTAGAACATTAGATTATGAACCACGTGGGCAACACCATCAAAATGACCGGGCCGAAACTCGCCCTCAAGAACGGTATCAAGAAGTCCTAATTCAATCTTTTCATAGGGGTCATTTTCGGGATAGACGTCATTTACTTGTGGTATACAAACAACAACACGATCGTATACATTTAGCAGTGCAAGATCTTTTTCAGGTACTCTTGGATATTTTTCAAGGTCGATTGGGTTGTTGAACTGTTTCGGGTTGAC
The DNA here is from genome assembly GCA_029251865.1 of Crocinitomicaceae bacterium. GTDB lineage: Bacteria > Bacteroidota > Bacteroidia > Flavobacteriales_D > Crocinitomicaceae > UBA952. The sequence continues at coordinate 1,857 of JAQXCN010000020.1, forward strand.
AAAAATCGTAACGACTACAATATCGTTCTCTTTGAGTGCTCTTTCAATCAAGGATACATGCCCAATATGCAGCGCACCCATTGTAGGAACAAGCCCTATTTGGGGAACTTTTGCACCTTCATTTAAGAAGGAACGTAAACTACCGAAGTCATAAAATGTTCGAAAACCTGTCAATTTAAACCTTTTTTCAAGGGGTAAAACTAGGGTTTTTTATGAAAGTTTAATAAAAAGCCTTATTTTTGCACTCCGAATCAAACCTATGGAAAAAAAGAAAATCCTATATATTTCGCAAGAAATAGCGCCCTTTTTACCAAAATCAGAAATTTCTAATACCGCTCGAAAGCTTCCGCAAGTTATTCAAGAGAATGGTAAAGAAATCAGGGTATTTATGCCACGTTTTGGAGTCATCAATGAAAGAAGACATCAACTTCATGAAGTTATTCGTCTTTCTGGACTTAATATTTGTATCGACGATCAGGACCACCCTTTAATTATAAAGGTTGCTTCTGTATCAGCTGCAAGAATGCAAGTCTATTTTATCGACAATGACGAATATTTTAGAAGAAAGTACACTTTAAAAAATGAGAAAGGAGAAGAATTCGAAGATAATGACGAAAGGTCTATGTTCTTCTGTAGAGGTGTACTAGAAACCGTTAAAAAACTAGGGTGGCAACCTGATGTCATTCATTGTCATGGATATATGACGGGAATCATGGGGCTTTACATCAAAGAGATGTATGGAAAAGATCCTCATTTTAAAGAAACTAAAGTAGTTTATAGTTTGTACAATGATGGTTTTTCTAAGGACTGGGATAAGCGGTTCTCTGAAAAGTTGAAATTTGAAGGATTTAGTGATGAAGTATGTAATAACTTCAAAGAAACATCGTTTGATAACTTTACAACTCAGGCCTTAAATTATTTTGACGGCATTAACGTTTCTTCTGAAGAGCTTTCTCCGGAATTAACAAAGGCTGTTGAAGGAAGTACTTGCCACAAACTTGATTTTGTTGAAGAAGAGCATTTCGCCAAGGAACTTTCAGCTTTTTATGACAAAGTTATTGAGGAAAGCGCATTGGCCTAAAAACATTTTATGATACGGACCTTCGCGTTAATAGCATTATGCTTTGTTGGATTAGTTTCTTGCAAAAAGAAAGAATACGCATTAGGTTCCGATGTCATCGATAGTTCCACACTTCTAAATGGAACATCAGTTGATACTTTTACATTACAAACCTACAGTATTCAGGAAGACACGGTCATTTCCGATAACGCTGCTAATGTAGTACTAGGTTCATATATTGACCCTGTTTTCGGTCTCTACGATGCTTCGGTCTATACACAGTTGAGACTTGCTGGGGTGGATCCAAACTTTGCTGATCCCAGTGAAATTGTAATTGATTCTTTTGTTCTAGCCTTAGAATACGTTGGTTACTACGGGGACCTAGACCCTCAAACATTTGAGGTATACCAGCTTCAAGAAAGTTTATCTCTTGATTCGACCTATTATTCTTTTTCCTCGGCATCAACTAACGCTACGAACCTCGTTCCGTCTGCCAATGCGACAATAACCCCGAATACGTCATCCCCCACGATTGTAGATGGTGACTCATTAGCCCCTCAGCTTCGTATTTATTTAGATACAAATGTCGCGAGGAATCTTATTGTTGAGGCTACAAGTGGTAGTACAACATTTTCGAGCAATGAAGCATTTTTGGAATTTTTTAAAGGTTTACATATTAGAACCAATAACAGTTCACAACTTATCGGCGAGGGCGCAGCATTGTACATAGATATAAATGACCCTTCATCAAAGGCTACGATTTATTTTAAACAGAATGGGGAGGCTACTTCTTATGATTTTTTAATGAATTCTGATTGTGCTGATTTCACCCATGTTGACCTTGATGCTGCGGGCACAATCGTTGATGAGGTTCTTGCCGACTCCATATTAGGTCAAGATGAATTTTATGCACAAGCTTTTGGGACGAGATCAGCGATATCAATCCCGGGGTTACTAGATTTACCTGAAAACATTATCATTCATAGAGCTGACCTTTCTCTCCCTGTTCAATTCCAAACAGGTTATAAGTACCAGCCAGGAAATAATATTAGTGTGGCTACTTATCTTGATTCATCTTCCAGTCAGTTGGCTAATGTTGGCGTACTCGGAGTCTATAATAGCCTTGATAAGAACTTTAATATTAATATTCGGGAGTATGTTCAGTCAGTTGTAAACAAAGAATTACCTTTAACTGAATTGGTTGTTTCACCATTGTATTTTATTAATTCTGCTGAACGCATAGTTTTTAATGGAAGTAATACAATCAATAAGATGAAACCTAAACTTACTGTCACCTATACAAGCTACTAACTATGTGTGGAATTGTTGCTTACATCGGAAAGAAAGAGGCCTATCCAATTGTATTAAAGGGCCTAAAAAGACTAGAGTATCGGGGCTATGATAGCTCAGGCATTGCCCTTCTTAAAGACGATGAAATCAAGCTCTTTAAAAAAGAGGGGAAAGTTGCGAATCTTGAGGATTTCGTAGCATCAAAAGACAATAGCGGAACACGATGTATTGGTCATACACGTTGGGCGACACATGGTCCGCCAAACGATAAAAATGCACACCCACACCTCTCAGAAGATGGAGATATCGCGCTTGTTCACAATGGAATTATTGAAAACTACGATGTCCTTCGTCAAGAATTAGAATCAAAGGGGTATCACTTTAATAGCGATACGGATACTGAAGTTTTATGTTATTTAATCGCAGATATTAAGAAAAAAACAGGAAATAAACTCGGGAAATCCGTTCGTCTAGCCCTTCAACAGGTTGTTGGTGCATACGCGATTGTTGTTATGAGTATTGATGAACCGAATAAATTGATAGCAGCAAGAAAAAGTAGCCCATTGGTTTTAGGTATTGGTGAAGACAATGATTTTTATGTTGCCTCGGATGCAACACCAATTGTAGAATATACCAAGCAAGTTGTATACTTGAACGATGGCGAGATCGCAATCTTGAATGAAGAAAAGGGATTAAAGCTTTATAATATCGACGAGGTTCAAAAAGACCCTTATGTAGAAGAACTCGAGCTGCATCTAGAGGCATTAGAAAAAGGGGGCTACGATCATTTTATGCTTAAAGAAATCCATGAGCAACCACATTCTATCGAGGACTGTTTTAGAGGTCGTTTGAACGCTAAAGATGGCTGGGTTTCATTGGGCGGGATTAAATATTACGAAGATGATATCATAAAAGCCAACCGAATTGTTATGGTGGCTTGTGGTACCAGTTGGCATGCTTGCTTGGTAGGGGAATATTTGTTTGAAGATCTTGCTAGAATAAATGTTGAAGTTGAGTACGCTAGTGAATTTAGATATAGAAACCCAATAATAAATGAGGGAGATATTGTTCTTGCGATTTCTCAATCAGGTGAGACAGCAGACACTATGGCAGCACTTGAGCTTGCGAAGAGTAAAGGTGCAACCATTTTAGGTATTTGTAATGTTGTTGGATCGTCAATCTCGAGAATTACAGATGCTGGTTCTTATACGCATGCTGGACCTGAAATAGGTGTGGCGTCAACTAAGGCTTTTACTGCACAAGTAACGGTTCTGACTTTAATGGCAGCCTCTTTAGCGCGTAAAAAAGGAAAGCTGAATGAATCCAAATTCAGAAGCCTTCTATCCTCAATGGAGGCTATTCCAAGTAAAGTTCAGCTTGTTTTAGATAAGACTGAAAAAATCAAAAAAATTGCAGCGAAATACAAAGATGCAACGAATGCTTTATACCTAGGTAGAGGAAGCTCCTTCCCTGTGGCTCTTGAAGGCGCCTTAAAGCTGAAAGAAATTTCATACATCCATGCTGAGGGTTACCCAGCTGCTGAGATGAAACATGGTCCGATTGCTTTGATAGATGAAGAAATGCCTGTTTTTGTGATCGCTACAAAAGGCCCTTCTTACGAAAAGGTAGTTAGTAATATTCAAGAGGTTAAGGCCCGAAAGGGTAAAATTATAGCCATTGTGACAGAAGGTGACGAGCAAGTTAAACAGTTTGCGGACGATTATATCGAAATTCCAGAAACCAACGAGCATCTTGTTCCTTTAATTGCTACTGTCCCATTCCAAATCCTTTCATATTACATCGCTGTGATGCGTGATTGTAATGTTGATCAGCCAAGAAATTTAGCGAAGTCAGTTACAGTTGAGTAAACGATACCTGCACTCTACCATCCATCTAAAAAATCGTCAAGATCTCTTCTATCCTTTTTTGAAGGCTTACCATGATCCCTTCCACGGTATACGCGTTGTGCTTCATTATACGCTTTATATTTATCCAGCTCTTCAGCGGGCGTCTCATCAATAATGTAGTCGGGTATTAATTTTGCCCCCAGCCGCTTCTCAGTCAGCTGAAGGATTTTAAAACGAAAGATTGCATTGTTCTTTTGGCAGGTAACGATGTCCCCGACTGAAACTTCTTTGGCGGGTTTACATTCAAGACCATTAAGCTTTACTTTATTAGCAGCTACTAATTTTGTTGCAAGAGAACGCGTTTTAGAAAGGCGTACACACCAAACATATTTATCAATACGCAATCTCGTAAGGGCTTATTTTAATAATCTTCTTAGAATCTTACCGACATTGGACTTTGGCAACTCATCTCTAAAATGAATTACTTTTGGAACTTTGTAATTGGTTAAGTTTTCTCTACACGTTTCGATCACTTCTTCCTTAGTCAGAGAGTCCTCTTTTTTAACAACGAAGGCTTGAACATACTCTGTTCCATCCTCATTTTTACCCCCACAAACACCTACTTCTAAAACTTTTGAGTTTTCAGTAATTGCCTTTTCTACCTCACTTGGATAAACATTAAATCCAGAAACTAAAACCATTTCTTTTTTGCGGTCAACGATTTTAAAAAATCCTTCTTCGTCAATAACCCCGACATCTCCTGTAAGAAAATATTCCCCATGCATACAGTTCGCGGTTTCTTCAGGTCGGTTCCAATACCCCTGCATCACTTGGGGTCCCTTGATACCAATTTCTCCTTTTTCACCTTGTGGGACTTCGACTTTGTTATCGTCAAATATCTTAACGTCAGTATTTGGAAGTGGCAACCCGATTGTTCCGATTTTATGATTTCCGCCTACCGGATTTATTGTTGCAGCAGGGCTTGTCTCGGAAAGCCCATAAGCTTCGAGCATCGGACTATTTGTAACCTTTTGCCACTCTGCGGCAACAACATCTTGAACTGCCATTCCACCACCTAATGCCATTTTGAGATTGCTGAAATCAAGGCTTCTAAAAGCATCCTGGTTTAAGAGCCCATTGAATAGCGTATTCACGCCAGTTATGAATGTAAACGGATTTTTCTTGAGGTCTTTGCAGAACCCTTTCATATCTCTAGGATTGGTGATCAAAATGTTTTTTGCTCCGTATCTAAAAAAGACAACACAATTTGCTGTTAATGCAAAGATGTGGTACATAGGAAGTGCAGTTATGATTGTCTCTTGACCATCTTCGAATTTATGCCCAATCCAAGCTTCAACCTGCTGAACATTGGCACAAATATTCCCATGTGAAAGCGTAGCTCCTTTTGAAACACCTGTTGTCCCTCCAGTATACTGAAGAAAAGCATGGTCATCTTTGCTTAGGCTAACCGGTGTCCCTTTTTTACCTTTACCGGCCTTAAAAACTTGTTTCAATGGGGTCGTATCGTTAAGCGTAAATGCAGGCACCATTTTTTTAACGTTACGAACAACAAAATTTGTTATTGCCCCTTTTAACCCACCTAGCATATCACCAATAGTTGTGGTAATAACGGTTTCTATTTCCGTTTCATGAAGAATCTCTTGCAAGTTGTGAGCGAAGTTTTCTAATATTATTATTGCTTTAGCTCCAGAGTCTTTATACTGATGCCGCATTTCTTCAGCAGTGTATAAGGGATTTGTATTGACAATAACCAACCCCGCTTTTAAACAGGCGAAAATAGTAATTGGGAATTGAAGTAGGTTGGGCATTTGAAGCGCAATACGGTCTCCTTTTTTAAGTTTAGTTTTATTTTGAAGATGCCAAACTAGGGCGTCAACATGTGCTGATACGTCGTTGAAACTAATTTCTACGTCCATATTTTTATATGCTGTTTTATCTCCAAATTTTTTAACAGATTGGTCGAATATCTCAACAAGATTGTTGTATCGATTAAGCTCTATTGTTTGTGGAACCTCTGAAGGGTAAGATTTAAACCATGGAAAATCACTCATAATTAATTTTATTTCATTGTTTACGGAATAACCGTTGCTAAAAGGAGATATTTAAAGATACATAAAATTCATAGTTTTTGACAAAAAGAGCTTTTTATCACGATCAAAAAAGGATATTCTTTAACGGATTTCATTTTTGATATTTTAAGATTATAGATGTAAATTTGACACTATCTACAATTAAAATACGAATGAATAATTTTTTTTCTTTGATGTTTTTTTGTCTTGCTGCGCATACGTCCTTTGCACAAGTGCAGGCTGTTGAGGACGATTTTGAGGGTGCAGGAACAATAAACTCTTGGTTTGGTGACGATTGTGGAATGGATTTGGCATTTAATAATCCATATCTGCAAGGATTGAACACATCGCTAACTGTCCTTAAGTACAATGATGCTGGGGGTCAATATGCAAATATTCGTTTTGATGTATCTGAGAATTTCGACTTGAGTACGAACCATACTTTTAGCTTAAAGATTTTCGTTCCTACTTCTGGGATTTCTGGCAATCAAAACAATCAGCTTTCATTAAAGCTTCAAGATGGTACTATTGGTGCACCATGGGAAACACAGTGTGAAATCATTAAAAATATTACTTTGAACGAATGGCAAGAACTCTCTTTTGATTTTGATCTGGATCCATACATTAATTTAAATCCTGGTAGCGGGGATCCGTTATTAAGATCGGACTTTAACCGGGTTGTGCTTCAAGTGAATGGAGAAAATAATAATGATATTGTTACGGCTTATTTGGATGACGTCAACTATGATGGTACACTCGGGTCTTGTAGTGTTTTTAATACGCTGGTATGGTCAGATGAATTTGATGGTAATGGCCCTGTTGACGAAACGAAATGGTTTCACCAGACCTTACTTCCAAATGGTTGGGGTTGGTTTAATGGCGAGCTGCAGCATTATACAAACCGGGTCGAAAACTCATATGTACAAAATGGTTTTCTTCATATTGTTGCGAAGGATGAAACGTTTACAGATCAGGGTGTGACAAAGGAATATACTTCCGCACGCCTTAATTCAAAATTTGCATTTACTTATGGTCGTGTTGAAGCGCGTGCTAAAATGCCTTTCGGGATTGGTACATGGCCAGCTATTTGGATGCTTGGCAAAAACATAAATGAGAATGGTGCCTATTGGCAGACCCAAGGTTTTGGTACGACGTCATGGCCTGCTTGTGGAGAGATAGATATTTTAGAACATTGGGGGTCCAATCAAAACTACGTTCAAAGTGCACTGCATACACCCTCCTCTTCAGGCGCTACAGTCAATCATGGAGGTACTATGTCTTCAGACGTTTCCAACACGTTTCACCTATATGCAATGGAGTGGACTGAGGAAAAAATAGAATTTAGTGTTGATGGTTATGTTTATTACACCTACGAACCGGAACCACAAAACATGAATACATGGCCTTTCGTTGCAGACCAGTTTCTCCTTTTAAATGTTGCTGTTCAAAATTCTATTGAATCAAGCTTTAATGAAAGCGATATGGTATTAGATTATATACGTGTCTATCAGCAAGGAAGTCCATCATCAACAATAGACGTTCAAGAAGCATGCGATAGTTATACTTGGGTTGATGGAAATACGTATACGGAAAGTAACAATCTATCAACTTTTATACTACCTAATATACAAGGATGTGACTCAATGATAACACTCGACTTAACGATAAACAATTCTATCACTTCAACAGACGCGCATATCGCTTGTGATAACTATGAATGGGTAAATGGAATAGTTTATACCGAAAGTAATAATACAGATGAACTGGTCTTCTCCACTTTAGCGGGATGTGATTCAATTATTGCTTTAGATCTTATCATTAATTCTAGTTCAAGTGCCTTAATTTCAGAAACAACGACTGATATTTTTGAACTTAATGGTTTTACATATAATGAGTCTGGAACGTATACTCAAGTTATAGCAAATAGTATGGGGTGCGATTCGACAATTACATTAAACCTAACAATTGAAAACACAGCGGTGTTAGATGAAAAACATTCTGAAATTATAATTTCTCCAAATCCAGTTGGCGATTACTTAAACCTGATAATAGAACCTAACTATTTAGCAGATAAGATTATAATACTCAGTACAACAGGGGAAATCGTACTGACACAAATTCCAGAGAACAGTTCGTTTCAAATAGATTGTTCAAGTTTGGTTCCAGGAAAATACTTTGTTGCTTTTGAAAAAGATTCTATTACCAAGGTGTCTTTCGTTAAAATTTAAACGAGATTAAACGAAGTCTTAATTAGTTGGAAAATCAGTTTATCGGGTGCGTCTTGATTCACATAAACAGAATTCCAATGTTTTTTATTCATGTGGTAACCAGGCCGAATCGCGTCAAAGTTGGTTCGAAACTCAATCGCGTCTTCCGGAAGACATTTAAGGTTGATGAATTCAAACCGTTCAACATCCGTTAAGGCAAATATTTTGCATTTCTTTTTAAATACTAGGGTGTTTGGGTCAAATGGTGTAACAGGTTCTTCGTTCGAGAGAGCAATGCAAAAATCATAAAACTCCCCGAAGGTCATCGTTTAATGGACAGCTTGCGCTGCGTCTTGATTTCCAAGCTTATAAAGCATAATAGTATGCTCCTTGAGCGCACCCATGAATGTTTTATACGAATGGTATGGAACTTCAAACTCATCAGCTGTTGCTTTGACAATTTCAGAAAGTTTACGATAATGTATGTGACAAATATTTGGAAAAAGGTGATGCTCAACTTGATAATTTAATCCGCCAACATACCACGAAAACAATCTAGATTGTTGTGCAAAGTTTGCAGTATTGTACATCTGACTAACGGCCCAATCAGCATCAACATCTCCTGATTCTGAAGGTAATGGGTAAGTAGAGGTGGGGACAACATGTGCTGGTTGAAAAACAATCCCTAATATAAATCCTGTAATGAATTGCATTAAAAGATATCCTAAAAGCGTAATGTACCATGCCGCAGGACTGAAAATAAAAGGAAGCGCAATAAAAATAGACGCGTAAACCAATTTATTGACAATGATATTTCTTATATGCTGATTAAAAGTCAAGCCTTGAGTTTTCAGGAGGTCTAACTTTTTATATCTCATAGCTTGAACATAATCCTTATTAATAAACCAAGTTATTGTCATGAGCCCATAGAAGAAATAGGCATAGAAATGCTGAAATCTGTGGATTTTATATCTCTTTGTGTGCGGTGAAAATCTTAAAATTGCTGGCGGCGGAGCAATATCTTCATCATAATTTGAAACGTTTGTATAAGTGTGGTGCAGCACGTTGTGCTGAATACGCCAGTTCGCAGGATTTCCTGCGAGGATAATTAGGATTTTACCAATAAAACTATTTACCGCTGGGTTTTTAGAATAGGCACCGTGATTTGCATCATGCATAACCGAAAGACCACATCCAGCCATTCCAACGCCCATCGTTGCCCATAAAAGCAGAGCCCACCATGAACTAACACCAGCGGTTAGTATAAGAACGAAAGGGACGAGGTATAATGCCAACATACATATGGTTTTAAAAACCATACTTGCATTCGCATGACGTGATATGTTTTTGCTTTTGAAATAAGTATTTACGCGTTGGCGTAAAACCTTGTAAAACTCAGCGTTTTTATTCTTAGCAAATTGGAGTGGTGAAAATGATGTTTTACTTTGCATATGCAAAGGTAACCATAACAAACATGATTTGTTCAAATATTTTTTAAAATCAATTGATTTGAAGATCAAAAAGTTTCTTGTAAAATCCGTTTTCTTTAAGCAATGCTTCGTGTGACCCGCGCTCTACAACCTTCCCTTGATCCATAACTAGAATTAAATCAGACTTTCTTATGGTGCTAAGACGGTGCGCAATTACAATACATGTGCGATCGTTCATTACCCGATCCAATGCCTCTTGAACTAGTTTTTCAGATTCTAGATCTAGAGCTGATGTCGCCTCATCAAGTATAAGGATTTCAGGGTTTTTATACATAGCCCGAGCAATACTAAGTCTTTGTTTTTGGCCACCTGATAAAAGGCTACCTCGTTCCCCAATAATACTTTCATAGCCATCTTGCATTTGGGTTATGAAAGTGTGTGCATTTGCAATTTTAGCCGCTTCAGTGACTCGGTTCAAATCGGGTTGTTCATCTCCGAATGCTATATTTTCAATTACGCTAGAGTTAAACAATATTGGGTCCTGAGAAACAAGGGCCATTTTCGCTCTTAGATCGTTAATACGAAGGGAACTGATGTCAACTCCGTCAATTTTAACAGCACCAGATGTAGTATCATAGAACCTAGGGATAAGGTTAATAAGTGTTGTTTTCCCACTACCAGATTCACCGACTAGCGCTATGTTTTGTCCTTTTTGAATTTTGAAATCTATTCCGTTTAATACACTTATGGTGTCATATTTGAACCCAACATTTTCAAATGAGATATTTGAGTTAAAAGTTTCTAGATTAGATGCATTAGGCGCATCTGTTATAACATCATCAAGATCTAGAATTTGATTTATTCTATCTTGAGAAGCCCGAGATTTAATCATGTTAGAAATATTCTTTGAAATATTCTGTACGGGACGTAAGAATTGTGAAAAAACGATGATGAAGGTCATGAAAACCTCTCCTGATAATGCATTTTCATCCCCACCTAAAATCATTCTTCCTCCGAACCAAACTAGCGTCAGCAGCACGCCAGCTCCAATTGTTTCGTTTAGTAATGGTGAAAGGTTTTTCTTGCGCGCTGTTCGCGTTACAAGTTTTTGGTGTTTAAGGTTTGTTTTTCTAAATCCGGAAACAATAAATGCGGCTGCGTTAAAAGCTTTAATGATTCGCACCCCTTCAATCCCTTCATCCATGGATGAATACATTACGCTGGTTTGTTCTTGACTTTTCTTAGCTGTTCGTTTTAAGCTCTTTCCGATTTTTGAAATCACGAACGCAGAAATAGGCATGAGAAGAAAGGAAAACAGAGATAAGCTGGGACTCAGATAAATAAGTGTTGCAATATTTATTAGAACGGCAAAGGGCTCTCGAAATAAAAGTTCTAAAAGGCATACAACCGCGATTTCGATTTCATTCACATCGCTTACCATTCGGGACATTAAATCCCCTTTTCTTTCATTTGTGTGATAGGCAAGAGGGAGTCGCATCGATTTTTCGAAAAGCTTATTACGAATGTCTCTAACGACAGCCATTCTTAACTCCGACTGGAACCAAACAGCACCATATCGAAAAAGGTTTTTAAAGAAAAAAGCAAGCATCACTGAAATACAAACGAAAAGTAATGCGTTTAAAGGTTCACTTTTGACCATAGAAGTCATTGTGTAATTGTAATAATCCTTTACGTAAATAAATATATCCGGGACACCCCAATTAAACGCAGGTTTTGAAACCAATTCAATACTGTCCGGGTCTTTAAAGATCAGCTGCAGCACAGGGATGAATAGGACGAGGGAAAGAAGATTAAAAACTACAAAGAACATATTACACAATACGACAAGAAAAGTGTGCAGCTTGTAATGTATTGTATATCTGAATATTTCAAGGTATGATTTCATCATAACCACAAAGATACATTTTTACTTTTCGGGTTATCATGAAATACTATTCTTAAATTTGTGGTATGGCATCAATAAGACAAAGTAAAATAGAATCAGTAATTCAATCAGAGGTCTCTGTATACCTGCAAAGGAATTCAAGCATATGTTTAGGGACCATGGTTTCTGTCACTGTCGTTCGGGTTACATCTGATTTATCTCTTGCCCGCTGCTACTTGAGCATCTTTGGCGCAAAAGATAAACAAGAGGTTTTCGAAAACATTGAGGCAAATGTTAGCAGGATTCGAGGTGAAGTGGGTAAAAAGTTAAAAAATTTAAGAAAGATCCCAGCGTTAAAATTTCACATCGATGATTCCTTGGATTATGCATCGAAAATAGATGAACTTCTAAAAAAATAGTTATCAGAACGGCCTTTTATATTGCTAAAACCTATTTCCGCTCAAAGCGGAAAAAAAATATAATAACTTTAATAACAAGGGTCTCGATCATTGGAATCGCAAGTATAACTTGTGCCCTAGTTGTTTTATTATCCGCATTTAACGGAATGGAACAACTGATCGATAAAATTTACAGCGAATTTGACCCTTCGATTGTTGCGCGTTCTGCAAAAAAAAAGTCGTTTTATGAAGCTCAAGTAAATTGGAAGTCTTTAAGTCAGATAGAGGGCATTCGTTCTATTGCCAAAGGTGTCGAAGCCTTAGCCGTTTTAGAATATAATCGTCCAGTAGGTTCGGAAAAGTCTTTTCGTGTGAAAAGAACAAACGCGAAGCTTTATGCCGTTGACACTTCTTTCTTGGATGTTATTTCAATAGAAAACAATTTCCAGGGCCCAGCTCCTTCATTGGGTAAACCAGGCGCCCCCGCGGGGATTGTAGGCGTTTCATTATTACAAAAACTTGAGGCGCCCCTGGATGGAAGTTTTAAGCTGTTTTTACCAAAAACAAGCATTAGCATGCGCTCTAAACAACCATTTTTTACAAAGCAGTTATCCCTTTCTTCTGTATTGTTTTATCGTAATAAGGAGGTAAATGATGAAACCCTACTATGGCCATTAGACGCATACCGCAGACTTACGGGAGATACTCTGAGTGCATTAACAAACCTCTATTTTTCTGCGAAACCGGATGTTGATTTAACTGAGCTTAAGTCCAAAATCTCTTCATTGTTGGGCCCTGAATTCGAGGTAAAAACGTACAAGGAGAAAAATGATTTAATTTTCAAGACTAGCAAGTCGGAGAAAGCAATACTTACGATCATTTTAATTTTTGTATTTATTCTGGCTTCATTTAATCTCGTTTCATCTCTGACCATGCTGTTTTTGGAAAAAAAAGACAATTTCCTCGCTTTTAAGTCTCTCGGTTTAACCAAAAGCATGTTATTTAATGTCTTTTTCATTCAAGGTCTTTTGATTAGTTTATTTGGGATAATAATCGGAATGGTTGTGGGTTATTTGATTTGTTTTATTCAACTCTCAACAGGGCTGTTGCACATTTCTCCTGGACAAGCATATCCCATAGGGTTCTCTTTCTATGACTTTTTGACGATTATTGGTTCTGTATCTACATTGAGCGTTTTGTTTTCGTTTACAACGGTCAAACTTCTACTCCTAAGAAGCGAAGAGATTTAGCCCCTGAATTTTATTGGATTAAAGTGATTCGTAATTAGAATAAATGGGTTATATTTGCACCCAAATTCAAACAGGTATAGAATGTCTAGTCTAAAAGGAAAAATATCTCAAGTAATCGGTCCAGTGGTTGACGTTGCTTTCGAGAAAGGTCTTGAGTTACCAAATATCTATGATGCCCTTGAGGTATTCAAATCAGATGGAACCCGCGTAGTACTTGAGGTACAATCACACGTAGGTGAAAATTCAGTAAGAGCCATTTCAATGGATTCTACAGATGGTTTTACAAGAGGAATGGTTGCTACTTCAACGGGTCTTCCCATTAAAGTTCCAACAGGAGAAAAAATAAAAGGTCGTTTATTTAACGTTGTTGGTGAAGCAATTGACGGAATAAATGAAGTTGATAATTCAGATGGATTGCCTATCCACAGAGATGCACCAAAATTTGAGGATCTTTCTACGGCAACTGAGATTCTATTTACAGGTATTAAAGTTATTGACCTTATAGAACCTTATGCAAAAGGTGGTAAGATTGGTCTCTTTGGTGGTGCTGGAGTTGGTAAAACTGTATTGATTCAAGAATTAATTAATAATATAGCGAAAGGACATGGTGGTCTTTCGGTTTTTGCTGGAGTAGGTGAGCGTACACGTGAAGGAAATGACCTTCTTCGTGAGATGCTTGAATCTGGAATTATAAAATATGGAGAAGACTTTTTAACGTCCATGGAAAACGGCGGTTGGGATTTGAACAAAATCGATCTTGACGAAATGAAAGAATCAAAAGCAACATTTGTTTTCGGGCAAATGAATGAGCCTCCCGGAGCAAGAGCAAGGGTTGCGCTTTCAGGATTGACTATTGCAGAGTACTTTAGAGATGGCGATGGCGAAGGTCAAGGAAAAGATATCCTTTTCTTCGTTGATAATATATTTAGGTTTACACAAGCCGGGTCTGAGGTTTCTGCACTACTAGGAAGAATGCCTTCTGCCGTAGGTTACCAACCAACATTAGCAACAGAGATGGGTGCGATGCAAGAGAGAATCACATCTACCAAAAGCGGATCAATTACCTCTGTTCAGGCTGTTTATGTTCCTGCGGATGACCTTACTGACCCTGCTCCAGCGAATACTTTCGCTCACTTGGATGCGACAACAGTATTGTCAAGAAAAATTGCTGAACTTGGAATTTATCCAGCGGTTGACCCGTTAGATTCTACCTCCAGAATTTTAACACCGGAAATTGTAGGTGATGAGCATTACAACTGTGCGCAACGCGTTCAGATTACTCTTCAAAGGTACAAAGAACTCCAAGATATCATTGCTATCCTGGGAATGGATGAGCTTTCTGAAGAAGATAAAATGATTGTTCACAGAGCGAGAAGAGTCCAGAGATTTTTATCTCAGCCTTTCCATGTTGCAGAGCAGTTTACTGGTCTTCCAGGAGTTCTTGTTGATATTCAGGAAACGATTAAAGCATTTAATGACATTCTTGACGGGAAGTATGATCAATATCCAGAAGCTGCCTTTAACTTGAAAGGTGGAATTGATGATGTTGTTGCAGCCGGCGAGAAAATGCTAGCAGAAGCATAATAAGATGAAATTAGAGATCATTACACCAGAATCAAACGTTTTCAGTGGAGAAGCAAAGACTGTTTCTTTGCCAGGTCTTGATGGTATTTTTCAAGTCCTTAACAACCACGCCCCTGTTATTTCTGCATTAAAGAAAGGTGCGCTAATTGTTGAGCTTGAGCAACCTTTAAGTGAAGACCAAAAAAACGATATGATTTCTGTTGAATCACCTGGGAAAATAAGCATTTCAATTAACGGTGGTGTTGCTGAACTGAATCAAAACAAGCTGATTATATTAGCAGAGTAAGAGTCCTTGATTGTATACGTTTTAGGGCTGTTAAGACTTGTTAACTGAAATAAGCTATAATGCTCATACAAGAATGTTTACTTATCTTCGTTACTTCTAATAATGAGCGATTTAAATCATATTGACTTAATGGCTATTCCAGAGCACATTGCAATCATCATGGATGGCAATGGCCGTTGGGCGAAAAGTCAAGGACAGGATAGAATTTTCGGCCACACAAAAGGTGTCGATGCGGTTCGTGAAACCTTGAGGGCGGCGGCGGATTTAAAAGTCAAATTTCTAACCCTCTATGCTTTTTCGACTGAGAATTGGAACCGGCCCAAAGAGGAAGTGGAAGGTTTAATGAACCTATTAGTGATGTCTCTCGCAAATGAACTCGATGAACTTAATGAAAATGGCGTGAGGCTTCAGGCCATAGGAAACATCAAGGGTTTACCCAAAGCTTGTCAGGAGAGTTTAGAGGATGCTATTTCTCAGACACAAAATAACTCAAGTATTACTTTGGTTCTTGCATTGAATTACAGCTCAAAATGGGAAATAGAAGAGATGGTTAAAAGCATTGCTAAAAAAGTTAAAGACAACAATGTTGACCTTTCTAGAATTGATGAACATCTCATTTCTAATGAATTAACAACCAGAGGTATTCCAGACCCAGAATTATTAATTCGTACAAGTGGAGAGCATAGAGTAAGTAATTTCTTACTTTGGCAAATAGCATATACTGAGTTTTATTTTCTAGACATTTTCTGGCCAGACTTCGGCAAAACTCAATTAATAGAAGCTATTTATGATTATCAAAATAGAGAAAGAAGGTTTGGATTAGTTTCAGAACAAATTAAAGGAGCGTAGTCATGTGGAGATTTTTAGTGTTGTTTGTGTTGATTGTCTCTTTTCAAGTAGAAGCGCAAGATGGACCTTCCTCATTAGCTGAACTTGACTTCAGTTATTTGGCTCCCAAGGAGTATGAGCTTGGACCCATTCGTGTTTATGGCGCGGACAATTACGATCACCAGGCCATTCGTTTAATTGCTGGATTACGACAAGGTCAGCCCATAACGTTACCAAGTGAACAAATAAATACGGCCATTAAAAACCTTTGGTCTGAGGGCTTGTTTTCTGATATTGCAATTTATGCGGAGAAAGAAATCGCAGGAGTCGTTTACATGATAATTGATCTTCGACCACGTCCAAAGCTGTCTCGATTCAAGTTTACTGGTGTTTCGAAGAGAGAGGCCGATAAAATAAGAGAAGAAATTGTCTTGTTTTCAGGAAAAACAATTACGGAAAACTTAGTTTTTCAAACCAAAAATCAGATTCGTGGTTATTTCAGGGATAAATCTTTTTATAACGTTTCGGTCAAGATTGACAGGATCAAAGACACCGTAATTAACAATTCAGAGCTCTTTTCTATTAATATAAACAAGGGAGAGAAGGTAGGTATTAAAGAAATAAAAATTAATGGCGCCACTCAAGTTCCTATGTGGAAGCTGAAGCTTGCCATGAAGGACACAAAAAAGAAATCTATTTTAAGGATTTTTAAAAGGTCCAAATTTACAGAATCAACCTTTGAAACTGATAAACTTGCCTTGATTGATAAGTTTAATGCTGTTGGTTTAAGAGATGCTGAAATAACCACAGATACTGTATATCAATTAGATGAGAAAAGTCTGATGATTGAGCTTACGGTGAATGAGGGGGGTAAATATTTCTTTGGAGATATTGATTGGACGGGGAACACTAAATACCGATCTACTTACCTAGACACGATTCTTGGAATTAAGAAAGGAGATCTCTATAACAAGGCACTTCTAGAACAACGTATATTTGGTAATGGAGATGGCCGTGATATATCTTCTTTGTATATGGATCGTGGATATCTATTTTTTCAAATTATCCCCGTAGAAACTAATGTTACCGACCGACAAATTAACTACCAAATAAGGATGCTTGAGGGTAAAGAGGCAAGAATAGGTACCGTCACAGTTCTAGGAAACACAAAGACGAATGACTACGTGATTCTTAGGGAAATAAGAACCAAACCTGGGGATCTTTTTAATAAAGCAGATATCATGCGAACGCAAAGAGAGTTGGCACAGCTAGGGTTTTTCAATGAGCAGGCTTTTCAAGTCAACCCACTTCCAAATCCTGCTAATGGTACGGTAGATATAGAATATGTTGTTGAGGAAAAATCCTCTGATCAAATTGAGCTTTCTGGAGGTTATGGCGGAGCAGGGCCGACATCTTCGGGACGAATAATAGGAACCTTAGGCCTTACATTTAACAATTTTTCTACAAAAAACTTCTTTAAAAAGTCGGCCTGGACACCTCTTCCTGGAGGAGATGGACAAAGACTTTCTATTCGTGCACAATCCAACGGAAGGTATTATCAAGGCTATAATTTTTCATTTACAGAGCCTTGGCTTGGTGGTAAAAAGCCAAATTCGCTTTCTTTCTGGATCAATAACACTGCCTTGAGTTCAAATGGCTTACTGAGAACCAATCCTGATTACAATGGCTTGTCAATAACAGGGACAGGAATAGGTCTTGGTCGAAGAAAAAAATGGCCCGATGATTACTTTACAGCATATTACGAGTTAAGCTACCAATATTATGATGTTGTTAATGACTTTAGGTTTCCATTATTTACACAAGGTTATGCAAATGATATAGCGCTTAAGTATGTGCTTCAAAGAAGCTCAGTAAGTGCTCCCATTTATCCTCAAAGTGGTTCTAGCTTTAAATTTACAGCAAAAGCGACATTGCCATATTCGTTGTTTACGGATACAGATTATTCAACAGCAAGTAGTAAAGAACGGTATCAGTTTCTTGAATATTATCGTTTCAGATTCACAGGTGAATGGTATGTTCCTTTATCTCCTGATAAAAAATTAGTACTTATGCCGAGGTTTGGTTTTAGTTTTATTGGTGCTTATAATGACGACAAAGGAATCACGCCTTTCGATAGATATTCTATGGGAGGAAGCGGTCTTTCAGGCGTAAATCAGCTCGGGGGTAGAGAAATTATAGCTCTGAGGGGTTATGAAGACCAAAATGTATCCTCGGCCGGAGGAGACCCAATAATTGCGAAGTATACTTTAGAACTGCGCTATCCCATTTCACTCAATCCATCGGCAACGTTCTACGCCCTAACTTTTCTTGAAGCGGGAAATACGTATCCTACATTTGATAAATTCAACCCTTTCAACGTCAAACGGGCTGCTGGTATTGGTATTAGGGTGTTTTTACCGATGTTTGGAATGTTGGGACTGGATTATGGATTAGGCTTTGATAAATTGGACTCTTGGGCAGATGGCTTCGGAGGATCTACTGACCAATCTGTAGGCCAGAAAGGGTTTTATCCTAAATTAAGCTTCACTATAGGAATGAATTTGGGTGAGTTATAGATATTAAAAATTGTTTTAATTTTTTATCTATACTAAGAATTTCTTACTTTACGTATCCAATATTACGTAATTATGAAAATCCATTCAAATAGTTTAGCCTTATTATTTTCAAGCTTTATTTTAGGAACCTCCTTTGGTCAAACGTTTATTTCATCAACCTATATAAATACCATAGAGCCGTCTGTATTAATGGCCGTTTCTGGGCTTTCTCTTACGTACTCTGTGGACACCTATAAAATTGTTTATGAAACGACTGATGTTGATGGTTCAGCAACAGTTGCTTCAGGCGCTTTTTGCATCCCTGTAAGCCCAGATTGTCAGGGCTTTCCAATAGCTGTATATGAGCACGGGACAAGCTTAAGAAAAGTTGATGTGCCTTCAGAGGACATTCAAGAGACTTATATTGGCAGAATTTTTGCCGCAGGAGGTTACCAAGTTGTTATGCCTGATTATTTGGGAATGGGAGAGAGTCCCGGATTACATCCATACTGTCATGGAGCGTCAGAAGCAACAGCTACACTGGATATGATTCGGGCTGTGCGTGAGGCACAAGCCCTTGGTGAAATACCGGGTATGGAGCCAGATAACGGAGAGCTTTTCTTAACGGGATATTCCCAGGGCGGTCATGCTGCGATGGCAACCCATAAATACATAGAGGAAAATAATTTATTAGAGGAATTTAATGTAATTGCATCTGCTCCTTGCTCAGGGCCCTATGAAATAACAGGAGCCATGGCAGATACTATTTTAGCGGCCTCCTATTCCAATCCGGGCTATATCGTTTATATCATGGCCTCCTATCAAAGAGTATATGGTGATTTGTACACAAGTTATTCTGATGTATTAAAAGCACCGTATGATGAAATTGTTGAGCCCTATTTTAATGGAAACAATTATACCTTAGGCATGGGAAGTCTAAATGAACAACTCCCTCAGGAGATTCAGTCTTTTGTTGAGGACTCTGTCCTTGAGAACTTTTTAGCTGCTTCCGATGACTTATCACATCCTATTTGGCAAGCAATGGCGGCAAACGACAATCATGATTGGCTTCCTACAAGACCTATAAAAATGTTCTATTGTACGGGTGATGAACAGGTGTCTTTTCAAAATGCTTTGGTGGCTGAATCGACAATGTTAGAAAATGGAGCGACAGATGTTGAAGCGGTATTTAAGGGTGAAGGAATGCATAATGACTGTGTACTACCCTCTCTAACTGATGCATTTACTTGGTTTGAAAGTTTAAAGACAGCATGTTCATTGAGTATTGAATATCTTGAAATTGGCGATGTAGAGGTCTTTCCAAACCCAATCCAAAACACGTTCAGAATAGAGACAGAAGATTTTTTGAATAGTAATGTTTCAATTCTTGATCAGTCCGGTCGTGTTGTTTATGAGCATCAGGACCTTACCCCTAATTGCGAAATAGACATTTCAAATTTAACGTCAGGTTGTTATTTTCTGATGTTAAATAATGTGAACAAATCTATTACGATAAAGCTTATTAAAGCATAAGTACTTAAAACCCTACAATGACCATATAAACTATGGACTTCGCACGTTAATTGTAACGGGTTCTTTACAATAATTATGTATCTTCGGCGTTCAATTGGTCAATTGTACCGCTTATGTTGAAATATTTTTTCCTATTCCTTTTGTTTTTTGGCACAACCTTTGCCTTTGGTCAGTCATATGCCTATATAGATTCAGATTATATTTTGAGCAAGGTGCCAGAATATGTCCAATCCAAAGAGAAGCTTGATAAACTTGCTGAACGTTGGACTAAGGAAATTGAAGATAGGTATGCTGCAATTAAGAGTAAGAAAAGTAACTTCGAACGAGAAGAGATTTTATTACCCAAAGAAGAGCGTATTAAGAGAAAAGAAGAGATTGAAAACCTTGAGCAAGAAGCTTTGGATCTTCAGACACTTCATTTTGGTAGTGAGGGGGATTATTTTCAAAAGCGCCAAGAGCTAATCAAGCCAATTCAAGACAGAATTTTTACGGCGCTCAAGAAGATTTCTAAAAGTGACGGTTATGACTTAGTATTTGATAAAGCAAATCAAAGCAGTCTAATTTTCGCAACAAGTGATTATGATATTAGTGATGATATATTAGATGAAATGGGAATTAGTGAATAAAAACAAATAATAAATAAAAAAAATGAAAAACGTAATATTCTTATCAGTTATGCTTCTTATGGGCTTTCAAGCGGAGGCACAAACTAAAATTGGTCATATCAACTCTCAAGTTCTGTTAGATACCCTACAGTCTCGAAAGGATGCCATGGCCGCATTAAAGCAATTTGAGTCAGAAGGGGTTCAAGAGCTTCAAGAAATGAATAAGGCATTTGAAACAGCGTACCTTAGATACCAGCAAAATGAAAAAGACTGGTCTCCAGTAATTCAAAAAATGGAGCAAGAAAAACTAATGAAAAAGCAGCAAGCACTTGAAAATCGTCAAGTAGAATTAGAGCAACAAATGCAAATTTACGGTCAGGAGTTGAATAAGCCAATTCTTGATTTAGTTCAAACCGCAGTAAATAATATTGCAGAGAGTAAAAAGCTTTCCTATGTATTAGACGAGACAGTAACGCTATATTTTAAAGGTGGAATTGACTTGACGCAAGAAGTAATGTCAGAACTTTTAAAACTAGAGGCAGCTTTGAAAACTGAGTAATAAAATTTCCTTAGAATCAATTATTGGGGCAACGGTGGTTGCCCTTTTTTTGTAGTTTTGAATTATGGATAAAATAGGGCCTATAGGTGTTTTTGACTCGGGATATGGAGGGCTAACAGTGCTCCAAGAATTTATACGAGTCTTACCAGAGTACGACTATTTGTATCTTGGAGATAATGCAAGAGCGCCCTACGGAAATCGGTCATTTGATGTTGTTCATGAATTTACTTTAGAGGCCGTGAACTATCTTAAAAACCAGGGTTGTAAACTGGTGATATTGGCCTGTAATACTTCCAGTGCTAAGGCATTAAGAACCATTCAACAGATCGATTTAGTGCATTCAGACGCAAACTTCCGTGTACTTGGCGTAATACGACCAAGTACCGAAACAATAGGTGCCTTAAGTAAAAATAATAGTATTGGTATTTTAGGTACGCCAGGCACAATACATTCTGAATCTTATAAGATAGAATTAGAAAAACTTTCACCAAGCTCGAGGATCTTCCAACACGCCTGTCCAATGTGGGTGCCTTTAATTGAGTCAAATCAGCACCATACCGAATTAGGTAAAAAAATCATTCAAAACGATATCAAAGTACTATTGAGTAAAGAGCGATCGATTGATACCATTTTATTGGCTTGTACCCATTACCCTTTAATTTTACAACAAATTCAGGATTTTGTTGGGCCATCCATAAGTGTTATTTCTCAAGGCCCTATTGTTGCTGATAAATTAAAAGATTATTTATCTCGGAATGAATTTATGCAAAAGCAAATCTCAAGGGGTGCTTCGTGTTCCTTTTTAACAACGGAGAATTCAGTAGTTTTTCAGGAAGCTGCAATGCAATTTTTAGCGCAGTCCATCAAAGCGGAACAAATCAAACTTTAGTTATTTGGAGTAGGACTCAATGAGGTCATTATTTATGTCCTGAAAGTTTTCTTGATGCTTGGAGTAATAATTATAGGTCTTTTCGAATTCTTCAAATGTGACATTATGTGCTTCTAAAACGCCATCTACTGACTTGCGTAGAGAGTCCTTATAAATATTTAGATTTCGGAAATTCATTTGATAATAGCTCTCCAATATCATGATTTCATTGTATACTGTTTTGAACTTCTTTTGCGTTAATGGTGGGTCAGGGTCCCTTTCTGTACAGGCGATCAGTAGAAAAATGACAAATAGTGATACAAGCCTCATTGTTAATAATTAAAGGAAAGACGCTGACCGATACCCGCTTCAATAATACTTTTTCCATCGAAGACTAACGCGCCGTTAACGAATGTTTTATCAATAGCGTGTGAGAATTTTGTGCCTTCAAAAGGTGACCATTGACATTTATATAATATATTCTCTCGGCTTACAGCCTCACTTTCTTGTGGTTTGACAACAACAAGGTCCGCGAAGTATCCTTCACGAATATATCCTCTTTTTTCTACTCTAAATAGAATCGCTGGGTTGTGCGCCATTTTTTCAACAATACGCTCAATTGTGATCTTACCATTTTTGGCGTGCTCGAACATGCTTAAAAGGGCATGCTGAACTAAAGGACCTCCTGATGGAGCCTTTAAATAGGAGTTGCTTTTTTCTTCAAGTGTATGTGGAGCGTGGTCTGTTGCTACTACATCAATTCTATTGTCGAGTAACGCTTCCCAAATCCCTGCTCTATCTGCCTTGCTTTTAACGGCAGGGTTCCATTTGATTTTTGTTCCGAATTTGGAATAGTCTTCATCTGAAAACCAAAGGTGATGTACACACGCTTCAGCAGTGATATTTTTTTCAATCAGAGGAATATCAGCATCGAAAAGGGCGGTTTCTTTTGCCGTAGAAATATGTAGAACATGAAGTCGTGCATTGTGTTTTTTTGCCAACGAAACTGCCAATGACGAAGATAAGTAACATGCATCTTCATCGCGAATTACAGGATGAAGTGCTATAGGAATATCCTCTCCATATTTTTCTTGGGCATCTTGGAGGTTTTTTTGAATGGTTTGTTCGTCCTCACAATGTGTGGCGATAAGCATAGACACGCTCGAGAATAGACCCTCCAGCGTTTCTTTATTATCTACGAGCATATTACCCGTAGAGGATCCCATAAAGACCTTAATACCACAAACTTTTTTAGGGTCTGTTTTGAGTACCTCCTCGAGATTATCGTTGGTGGCCCCCATAAAAAAGGAATAATTAGCAATAGAGTTTTTAGAGGCTGTAAGGTACTTGTCTTCAAGTAGTTCTTGCGTTGTAGCGTTCGGAACTGTATTCGGCATCTCCATGTAAGAGGTTATACCCCCTGCTACTGCCGCCCTTGATTCGGAATGGATTGATGCTTTATGCGTTAAACCTGGCTCTCTAAAGTGAACTTGGTCATCTATACAGCCCGGCAAAATAAAACTTCCGTTAACGTCAATGATTTCAGCTTCGGTATCCGTTATATTGATTCCTATTTTTTCAATCTTCCCATTCTTGATAAGAATGTCTGCTTTTTGTTTGCGTCCTTCGTTGACAAGAACTCCGTTTTTTAAGATATACTTCATTACAATTTCATGTGTCTCATTTTCCAAACACCAAAAAAGGCTTCCTTAAAAATCCCTGTACTCATTTTGGAGTCGCCTAGTACCCTATCTACAAAAGTAATAGGAATCTCTTTTGCCTTATAACCGTGTCTGATTGCGGCATACTTCATACAAATTTGAAAAGCGTAGCCTTTAAATGTTACTGCATCGAGATTGATAGTTTTTAGCACATCGATTTTATAACCTTTAAATCCAGCAGTTGTGTCTTTTATTGAAATCAACAGAATGATTCTTACGTAAACACTAGCGAAGTATGACATTAAGATTCTTTTTATTGGCCAGTTTTTAACGCTTCCTCCTCTGCAGTATCTTGACCCAATAACAAGGTCGTAACCAGCCTCGAGCTCTTTTCTTAAGCGAATAAGATCATTAGGGTTGTGTGAAAAATCACAGTCCATTTCGAAAACAAAGTCATAATCTCTTTGCATTGCCCAACGAAAACCGTGAATATATGCAGTGCCTAGACCAAGCTTACCAGCTCTTTTTTCAATATGAACACGATTTGGGGTTTTATCCTTAGCTTTTTCGATGAGAGAAGCCGTACCATCAGGTGAGTTATCATCTACAAAAAGAACATCAAATCCGCCTTGCAAGGTTAATACCGCGTCAATCATTTTTTCAACGTTTTCTTTTTCGTTGTAGGTAGGAATAATTATGAGTGATTTTGTCTTCATAAAAGGGAATACCGAAGTTAATGATTTCGCATGGAATAGTCGTCCATCCTATTTCATTTATGAATTTTTGGCAAATAAAAAAGCCGCACGAGGCGGCTTTGTATTTTGGTTGAAAGATTGATTATCCTTCAGTTTTCTCCTTATTTTCTTCGGAAGCGCCCTCAGCACCTTCAGCACCTTCAGTACCTTCAGTCTCTTCTTCTTCTTCTTCTTCTTCGTCAACAGCTCCACGTGAGATTTTTACACCTAGAACAACTGCATTAGCAGGGTCAAGGATCGTAACCCCTGGTATGCTTACTTCAGAAATTCTTATTGATTGTCCAATTCTAATGGGAGAGATATCCAATACGATAGCATCTGGAAGATCTCCAGGTAATCCATAACAAGACAAAGTTCTAAATGCCATGTTTAATTTTCCGCCGTTAAGTACACCTTTTGCAGAACCTTTGGTTCTTACAGGCAGATCAACCCTAACTTTTTTGCTCTCGCTTAGCTCATAGAAGTCAATGTGTTGAATTGTATCTTTAACAGGGTGTTGTTGAATTTCCCTAACAATACCAACCGCTTTCTTACCTTCAATTTCTAACTCTACTTGGTACACCTCTGGTGAAAAGACGATCTTATTTAGTTCTACTCTCTTTACGGAAAAATGAGTTTGTTCTCCTTGTCCATAAAGGACACATGGTACTCTGTTCTCACTTCTCAGTGAAGCAGCGTCCTTTTTCCCTACGTTCGCTCTAAGCGAACCGCTCAATTGTGCTTTTTTCATTTTATTATTTATTTAAGATATTACAAAGTGTGAGCTAATTGACTTATTGTGAATCAGCTTATTAATGACATCAGAGAAAAGACTTGCAACCGTAATTACACGTATTTTATCACTTTTGCCTTTTAATGGGATCGTATCTGTTACGATAAGTTCGGTAATTTGAGATGCATTAATTCTGTCATACGCAGGCCCTGAAAGCACAGCATGAGTACAAAAGGCCCTTACGCTAAGCGCACCTTTGTCCATGAGTAAGTCTGCCGCTTTCGTCAAAGTGCCAGCAGTATCACACATGTCGTCAATGATAATTACATCTTTCCCTTTTACTTCTCCAATCACGGTCATTTCAGCAATCTCATTGGCTTTCTTACGGTGCTTGTGGCAAAGTGCAAGACCGCAATCCAGTTTTTTAGAATAGCTATTTGCTCTTTTTGCCCCTCCAACATCTGGAGCTGCGATTACCATATTTTCAGAGTTCAACTTTTCAATTTCTTTCAGGAAGAGTGTTGAAGCGTATAGGTGATCGACAGGAACCTCGAAAAAACCTTGTATTTGATCAGCATGAAAATCCATAGTCATTATACGATCTACACCCGCAGCCATAAGCATATTTGCCTTGAGCTTTGCACCGATTGCAACTCTTGGTTTGTCTTTTCTATCTTGTCTTGCGAAACCGAAGTATGGAATTACCGCTATTATTTTTCTGGCTGAAGCACGTCTTGCCGCATCAATAAGTAACAGAAGTTCAAAGATATTTTCTGTAGGAGGCATAGTAGACTGAACAATAAATACATCTTGCCCACGAACCGTTTCTTCAAGAGAAGGTTGAAATTCGCCATCGCTAAACACATTAACGTTAACGTTTCCTAATTCTTGGCCATACGCTTTTGCAATTTGACCTGCTAGCTTTTCTGATGCCCGACACGCGAATATTTTTACACCCATGATTTTCCAATTGGAAATAGAGTGCAAAATTAAACAAAATAATAGTTCCCCCAAAGAAATCAAGGGATTAACAAGACCTTTGTTTTGATAATTGAATTTGATGTCAATTATTTAAACAAAATTGGTGCGAACGATTGTTTTAAAGTAAATTTGTTCACCCATGGAGGAAAGGCGTAAAAATCTTAAGATGTTTGGCAGACTAATACAGTTTGTTAAACCTTATAAAAGGCTTTTTTTAACTGCAGCGGCCTGTGTTATTTTACTTTCTTTTTTAAGCCCATTTCGCCCTTACTTGATTGGTGCCATGGTTGATCGTTATATAGTGAACAATCAAAACTCAACCTTACTTTTACAATGGTCAATAGGTATTGCAGGGCTGCTATTTTTAGAAGGTATTTTACAGTTTTCATCAAGTTTCTTTTCAAACCTTTTAGCACAATCAGTTATTAGGGATATAAGAAAAAACCTTTTTAGACATATCGTTTCATTTCGCATGAAGTATTTTGATAAGACTCCTGTTGGTGCTCTAGTCACCAGAGTCGTGTCGGACTTGGAGGCCATAACACAGGTTTTTTCTTCTGGAATTATGGAGATATCAGGAGATTTAATTTCGCTCACAATGGTGTTGTCTTTAATGTTTGCAACAAACTGGCAGCTTTCACTAATGACTTTGGTTCCGATTCCGTTGTTGATCATTGCAACACGGGTTTTTGCTAAGGCTATGCGTTCTAGTTTTCAGCTTGAAAGAATGCAAGTAACGAAACTGAACACCTTTGTTCAAGAGCACTTAACAGGCATGTCAATTGTTCAAATATTTAATAAGAACAAAGAGGAGTATGCAAAGTTTGTAGAGATCAATAAAGGACACAGAAAAGCACACATTAATGCTGTTTGGGCAAATTCAATTTTCTTCCCAGTGGTTGAAATTTTGAGCTCTTTATCAATTGCCTTTTTACTCGTTTGGGGAGCCGTTCATGTTGAAGGTAAATCTTCAATAGAAATCAAAGCCATGTATGGACAAATCATAGCCTTTACCCTATGGATTTATCAACTGTACCGGCCTATTCGTCAACTGGCTGATAAGTTTAATGTCCTACAACGAGGTGTTGTTCGTGCTGAAAGAATATTTGAAATCTTAGACCACGATGCACAGCGACAAGACGGAGGGACATTAAAAGAGGTTGATTTTAATGCAGATATTTTATTTAATGACGTTTCCTTTGCCTACAAAAAGGGTCAAGATGTATTGAGGCATATTGATTTAAAAATACAGAAGGGAAAAACAGTGGCAATCGTAGGGTCTACAGGCTCTGGTAAATCCACTATTGTTAATGTCTTGGGCCGCTTTTATGAACATGAAAGAGGTTCGATTCACATAGGGGAAATAAAAATTGAGGATATTGATTTGACCTATTTAAGAAAAAACATTGCTGTCGTTCTTCAAGATATCTTTTTGTTTTCTGACACGATTCATAATAACATTACGCTCGGAGACATGTCAATAACTCGCGAACAGGTTGTGGCCGCATCTAAGGCTGTAGGCGCTCATACTTTTATTTCAAAGCTTCCTGGGACCTACGACTATGCAATTGGAGAGCGCGGAACAGTTTTGTCGGTTGGTCAAAGGCAGTTATTGTCATTTATTAGGGCCTTTGTCTACAACCCACAGATTTTGATTTTAGATGAAGCTACCTCTAGCGTAGATAATGAATCTGAAATGCTTATTCAACGAGCTACAGAACAAATAACAAAAGAAAGAACATCAATAGTAATTGCCCATCGTATGAGCACCATACAAGGAGCGGATTTAATAGTCGTAATGGAGCAAGGTGAAATTATTGAGTCAGGAACACATCAAGAGCTCATCAAAAAACAAGGGAAGTACCATACGCTTTATGAAAAACAAATCTTCCAACCCATTGGATAAGCTTCGTCTAAAAGTTGGAGGTGTGCCTGAACATTTTAACCTTCCATGGCGCTTAGCAATTGAAGAGGGCCTGTTTCGTGAACAGAATATAATGCTGCATTGGTCTGATATGAGCGGTGGTACAGGTCAAATGATAAAGGGTTTAGAAACGGGGTCAATAGACGTTGCCGTGGTACTGACTGAAGGAATTACAAAAGCCATTTTACAAGGGTTAGATGCTTCGATACTTCGCGTTTATGTTAGTTCTCCACTATGCTGGGGAATTCATGTGCCATTTCATTCGAATATAAAAAACATTCAAGACCTAAAAAGCAAACAATTTGCAATTTCAAGAGAAGCCTCAGGTTCACACCTAATGGCATATGTTCTTGGGGCTCAAAACGGTTGGGACCTTAAAGAGATGCGCTTTCAGATAGTTGGAGATATTTACGGTGGCCTGTGGGCTTTGGAAAACAATGAGGCTCACGCATTTTTATGGGAGAAGTATACTACAAACCCTTATGTAGAACAAAAAAAATGTAGAAGAATAAATGAGATTGTCACACCTTGGTCTTCGTTCGTTATTGCAGCGAGGAATGATGTAATCAAAGATTCATTGCCGGCCTTAAATAAAATTTGTGACCTTGTATCAAGTCGCGCAGAAGCTTTGAAGAAAAGTAAAAGAAGTGCCGAAATAATTTCCTGGAGGTACAATATCGATCTATACCAAGTTAAACAATGGTTGCGTCAAACGGAATGGAACAATTCAGAGGCGAAAGGGCTTGAGGCGCAACATCGCGAAGTTGTTGCCTATTTACTTAACTTAGAGCTTATATCAGAAAACGAAGCTAAAGATTGGAAAGAAAAATTATTTACGTAATATTCTGTATTCTCTTATCAGGAAGCCTGCGAAGTCAAGAAGGCTGTACCGACCCGCAAGCAAATAATTTTAATGCTAACGCGAGTCAAAACGATGGCTCTTGTATTTATAATCAAACATCTTATAGTCCTTTAGCCGTCTCAAATTTGACCAGTCCGCTCTTAGCCGAAAACTCAGGATTGATCAGGCTTAATGAATCATTATGGGTTTTAAACGACGGCGGAAATGAGGCTTCGTTATATGAGATTGACACACTTGGTAACCTGCTGCGCGAAGTGGTTGTTCAGGGGGTTGAAAATAATGATTGGGAGTCCCTTGCCGAAAATGAATTATACGTTTTTATCGGTGATTTTGGTAATAATTCGGGCACTAGAACGAACTTGAGCATTATAAAGATTGAAAAGCAAGCGCTTCTTGAAGCAGATGCGGATTCCGTTCTTGGGATACAAATGCAATTTAATTATGGTGACCAAGTAGATTTTTCAGGCCCATCTAATGGTCATAATTTCGACTGTGAGGCATTTATTTCTTTAAATGATTCATTGTATTTGTTTAGTAAAAACTGGGCAGACAATGCGGTTAAAAAGTATGCGCTCCCAATCGATTGGGAAGATGTTTACGTCACGTTGCCTTCTGAGACCTATGATATTCAAGGTTTGGTCACAGGTGCTACTGTGGATAAAGGCTCAGGCAATATTTCTCTACTAGCATATTATGATTTCGGGACAGGCATTTACAGCAGTTTTATTTACATGCTCTGGGATTATTCAGAATCACATTTTTTTTCAGGTAATAAACGCAGAATAGATATCGGAAGTATGTTAAACCTGGGCCAAACTGAAGGTATTACGCTGAACTCAGGACATAGCGGATATTTCACTTCCGAGGAGATTAATTCCATAATAACGATCCCTCCAAAGCTATTTGCTTTTGATTTTTATGAATATTTTGAAAATCAACTTGTCCAAAACCTCGAAACATCTTTAGATTTAGTACTCAGTATATTTCCCAATCCCATTAAAAGAGTTTTACATACGGACCACAAATGTCAGTATGAAATTTATGATTGGTCAACAGGAAATATATTAAGCTCAGGGATTTGCAATGACCAGGGAATAGACTTGAGCTTTTTAAGGCCCGGGTTTTATTTTTTTCGCACAAAAACACAATGTATTTCTTTTTTGAAAATTTAGTTTGTGCTTTTAATAGCTGCTTCCTTTCTTTACTGTTCGTGCTAACTATTTGGTTTTAAGGGTTTTTCTTTGTACATTTATTATAACTCAAACTAAAACTATGTTTCACGACGCTACAATTTGGATAGCGATTGGTACAATTGTATCTATCGTTCTTGTGATTTTTCTCGCATTTACTGCTGAGAAACACAAAAATGGATAATCGGGTTTAGAACTTTTTAAGTTTAAATCTGTTTAACTGAAGTGATAAGAATTTTTTCGCTTTCAATTTTTTTATGTGTTATTTTTTCGCTGCATTCCCAGCGAGAAACAGCTTATTTTGCTTCAGGATGTTTTTGGTGTGTAGAGGCTATTTTTGAGTCAATAGACGGTGTTATAGATGCACAATCTGGTTACAGCGGTGGAACAACGATTAATCCAACATACAAGCAGATTTGTTCAGGTTCAACTGGTCATGCAGAGACAGTAAAAGTAACCTTTCGTTCAGATAAGGTTACTTACTCAGAAATGCTTAGTGTGTTTTTCGATTCGCACGATCCGACCACGCTTAACAGGCAAGGTCCCGACGTAGGCACGCAATACCGTTCTGCAATTTTTTGTATAGACGAGCGACAACGGATTTTGGCACAGCAGTTTGTAGAAGATCTGAAAAGTCAGAGTACTTTTAAAACAATAACAACAACGATTGAAACAATGACAAAATTTTATCCAGCAGAAAAATATCATCAAGATTTTGTAGAGAACAATCCTTACCATCCCTATGTTGTATCGGTTAGTAAACCGCGTAGATTGAAATTTCTTCAAAAATTTAAAAAACCGTAATATGACCTCCTCCTCTTATTTTTTCTCCGTGGCTTTTGTTGTACTAATGTTAAGTCAATTGTTCATGGCGTACAAGACCTCGAAAATAGAATCTCCGAGTTATAAGGTTATAAAGTCATTTGAAGACTTTGAAATCAGAAACTATGATGCTATGGTTGTGGCCAAAACCGAGATTAGGTCTGAAGCATACGAGGAATCTTCCTCATCGGGTTTTAGAACAATTGCGAATTACATTTTTGGTGGAAATAAGGAAAACCAACAAATCGCAATGACATCCCCTGTAATAATGGAAATGGGCGAGAAGTCTAGTATGTCTTTCGTGATGCCTGAAGAGCATGCAATTGAGAATCTTCCAGAGCCCAATTCTAAAAATGTAGAGATTATTCAGATTCAACCGAAAACGTATGCAGTTCTCGAATTCACAGGGTATGCTAATGATAAAAAAATCAAAAAACATACCAAGCGATTGCTTCAATTTATGAAGGCTGAAAATTTAATGCCAATAGGGACCATAAAGTATTTGGGATACAATCCTCCGTGGCAAGTTTTAGGCCGAAAAAACGAAGTTGCTGTTGAGGTAGACTATTCAAATCCTTGAAGCACAGCTTTTACGTCTAGATCATTTCGATTAAACACTTTGTAAAACCCATCTTGGTCCCAAAACTGTCTTGCGATTTCAGATTTTAATCTTCGAATAATTCTTTCCTTGCTTAAGTTAAACTCCTCTTGGTCTATTGGTGTTATTTGAAAATTTTGGTCGGCGTATCGTTTTATTTTATTCGATAATTCATATTGGACGAAGGATGTATCAAAATCTCGAAAAGAAAGCCAAGGCGGGTTTTCAAAAACTTTATTTTCCTTTGCCCAATCGAAAACAAATTGATTATATACACCACTCCACTCTAGGGCATTAGCATAAAATGTTGTTCCCGATGTATCATAAGGAACAAAAATATCAGGGCTTATCCCTCCTCCTCCATAAACCGTTCTTCCACCGATCGTTTCAAATTTAAGAGAATCAACGAAGATGGAAGAGTCTATTTCAAACATGTCCGCATCACCTCTGTTCATTGCCTCATAGTAAGCTTCATAGTCTCCGGAATAAGGTCTCTGTATGCAACGGCCTGAAGGCGTGTAATATCTGGCGATTGTTATTCTAACGGTACTTCCATCCCGGAGCATTTGGTCTTCTTGAACGAGACCCTTCCCAAAGGAGCGACGTCCGTATATATATCCCCTATCATTATCTTGAATTGCGCCAGCAACAATCTCGCTTGCCGAGGCAGAGGATGCATTAATGAGAATAGCCAATTTGGTGTTCTCAAGGATTCCTCCCGGGCTCGAATAGTAAATTTGTTCAGGTGCATTTTCACCTTCGGTACTCACTATTTTTAGACCACCCTTTAAAAATTCATCTGCAATTTCAACGGCTCCTTGTAAAACGCCACCTCCATTATATCTAAGATCTAAAATAAGCTTTGTCATCCCCTGCCTTTTTAAGGCTGATGCCGCCATTTTAAATTCTCTCGAAGTGGGAACAGAAAACTTATCAATTTTAATATAACCGATTTTATTGTCTATCATGTGTGCCGCAACAACTGAAAGAATAGGGATGGTTCCTCTTTGAATTTTAAATGAGAGCAGTTTGCCATAGCGATTTACTGTTACATTAACAGCTGTTCCGGACTCACCTTTAAGCTTGTCCATGATTTCAGCGTTTGTGATACCCACGCCTGCGGCATTCTTTTTTTCAATAGCAACGATTTGATCACCTGCTTTTAATCCAACGCTTTCAGATGGTGACCCCGCAATTATATCTGAAACACAAATAGTATCTCTTAGTTTAAAGAAACGAATACCCACCCCCCCAAAGTTTCCATCAATCGATTCAGCTAAGGCTTTCATCTCCTCGGCAGGAATATAATTACTGTGAGGATCTAGTTTATGTAGCATTTCAACGATAGTTTCATCGAATATTTTTTCAGTATCAACTGAGTCCACGTACTTTTCATTTAATAATGTAAGTACATCCTCGAGTTTCTGTAACTCCTGAGATTTTGATTTTAGTGTAAACGGATTCCACAGTAAAAAAGAAATTCCAAATCCAAGACACATTGAAATGGAAATAATGATCGGAAGAAGAGAGGTGCGATTAGAATTAGTCATCAATGTGTGCTATGTTTAATACTTCTACTCCAGCATTTTTTAAGAAATCAATACCAGAAGGGTCTTTGTACGGCTCTTGATAAACCACTCTCGAAATTCCAGATTGTAATACCAGTTTACTGCAATCACGACACGGAGAATGTGTGAGGTAAAGTGTTGCACCTTTGCAATTATTTGTTGACTTGGCTACTTTTAAAATCGCGTTAGCTTCCGCATGTAAAACGTACCAGTGTGTTAACCCTTCATCATTTTCACAGCAATTATCGAAGCCTGCCGGTGTTCCATTGAATCCATCAGATATTATTATTTCATCCTTTACAATAATGGCACCTACCTGTTTTCTGGTACATTGTGAAAGTTTTGCCCAACTTAGCGCCAATCGGAGATATGCTTTATCGTATTTATGTTGTTTTGTAGATGCTGAATTCATAGGTTTTACAAAAATAGTGAATTATCACACGGTAAAATTGACATAAAAGGTGAAATATTATTGCTTTCGATTCTGTAAAATCATAAAATATTTATAAATTTGACGCCCGTTGAACAAAGGTTCAACGTAATTGACATAAGCGAGAGTAGCTCAGCTGGTAGAGCACAACCTTGCCAAGGTTGGGGTCGCGGGTTCGAATCCCGTCTCCCGCTCATTATTCTACTGTTCTTTTAAAAGGACAAATGCTCGAGTGGTGGAATTGGTAGACACGCCGGACTTAAAATCCTGTGCTCTTTGGGGCGTGCGGGTTCAAGTCCCGCCTCGAGTACAAAGCCCCGCAGTCTGCGGGGCTTTTTTTATCATTAAAACTTGTGAGAGGGCTTCCACCTCAAACTCGTATTAAAGCCCTGGTTTACACGACCGGGGTTTTTTTTGATTTAAAAAGGAGTTGATTGTTATTAAAACTTTGACTTATTAAAATTCAGAATTATGCCTGTTGTTCTTTTTATAAAGAACTTTTATTGTCAAGACAATCAAAAAATTCTTTTCGATATTTTACATCATTAAAACAACCGCTATATTCCATTGTGGTGGTAAAACTGCTTTTATCTTTTATACCTCGAGATGAAACACAGAGATGTTTCGCGCTTATAACAACGATTATATCTTCCGTATTTAAGGTCGTTTTGAGCTCGTTTAGAATTTGAAGCGATAATCTTTCTTGAACTTGTGGTCTGTGTGCATAATAGTCTACCAGTCGATTTATTTTCGAAAGACCAATTACTTTCGCCTTCGGGATATAGGCAATATGTGCATACCCGGTGATAGGTAAAAAATGGTGCTCACAAGAGGAATCCAAAGAAATATTCTGTTCAATAAGCATTTTTCCATAAGCATACTTATTATCAAAAACTGAAAGTGATGGTTTATTTCTTGGGTTGAGTCCATAAAAAAGTTCTTTCACATACATTTTGGCAACGCGGTATGGTGTGCCAGATAAGCTGTCGTCAGATAAATCTAGCCCCAATTCATTCATGATTTCTTTAAAATGATACTGAATACGCTCAATTTTTTCAGCATCCGATTTCTCAAAAGCGTCCTTGCGAAGAGGGGTTTCAATACTTGATGAAATATGATCATCTCCTAATTGGTCATGTTTTGATTTATTCATTATGTGCAGCATTGATCTTTTTGACATTGACAATATTTAAGGTTGTAAAGATGTAAAACGGCTAAGCTGATTGCCACAGCATGTGTTATGTTACTTGATAATTCAAACCAGTGTATGCGGTGATTTGCAATTACTAAGAATAAGGTTCCCCATAACGACCAAAGTAAGGGCTTCATAAATGATTTTGTAGTGTTTTGTGTAGATTGATAAATTGCCCAAAATGAAATAGCTAAAAAGATATAATCTAACCAAATCCACCAAGCTGGAGCTGCGTCACAGCAAGTGGCTGTGCAAGTTTGGACTATAAAAAGAAAGGGGGTAGCCACACAATGGACAACGCACAAAGTGCTCGCTAAGGCTCCTATTGTATCAGGTTTAAATATTGTATAATTCATAACTGTTAATGCAACTGAGTTGCAAATATAACAAAGCCACTTGTTATTGCAATGGAGTTGTGATAAATTTGTACCTATGGGAATAATAAGAAAAACGAAATCGGTAAAGAAAATACTTAATGAATTTCAAATTGAATCTAAGGCATTGTCCACTCTTGACTTAATACATCGTTTTGAAGCTGAATTCAATAAAACAACAATTTATCGTGTTTTAGATAAGCTCGAGGATGATGGTGTTTTGCATTCCTTTCAAGGGAAGAACGGCGTCAAGTGGTATGCCAAATGTGAGGACTGTACGGAACATAAGCATTCAGACATTCACCCACATTTTCAATGTTTATCTTGTGGTCAAACAGATTGTTTAGATTTCAGTATTCATATTCCGAAGATCCCAAATCGTGAAGTCTCATTTTCTCAATTTTTACTTCAAGGGCATTGTGAAAACTGTATGGCCTAGCGAAATGAATAACTTTTCTGCGAAATATGTTAGCAACTAAGCTCAATAAACAATCGTTTTAAAGAAAGCAATAAAAAATTATTCAGCCCCCTTGAAAGTATAACTTTTTCGTTTCAACAATAAACATTTAAAAATATACTTTTTAAACAGCTAAGAAAACCAATAAATGTCGAGTATTAAGGAATTACACATCAAGAGCATTTCGGACGTAAATGAGTTTTTACAACTGGGAAAACCATTACACCCTTTGATCACTGTTTTTTTTGGGGGATGCGCTTTTGATAATTTGCCTCAAGTTGGAAAAGGCGTGGAGGACATAAAATTTATAAATGACCTGTACTTTATTAGTATGAACGGAACCCAGGCTGGGGCATTTAACTACGGCAATAATTCATATGGTTATGATACCGACTCGGTAACGTTTATCGGACCGAATCAAGTGTTCAATTTCCCTATTAATTATAAGGACCCAAACGAGGAAAGATGGGGGTTGATTTTTCATCCTGATTTGATTCGGGAACATACGCTTGGTAGTGAGATTAAGCAGTATACATTTTTTGATTACACCTCGAATGAAGCCTTAATTCTTGACATTAATGGAAAAAAGGTTCTAAGAGGATTAATGAATAAAATATTTATTGAATTAAATCAGACCTTTGACAAGCATACAGAGGACATAATTGTTCAAAACTTAGGATCTATTTTTAAGTATAGTAATCGTTATTATGAAGCACAATTTCAAGAGCGCAGTGACTCAAATAGTTATTTTCTTCGAGAACTTGAATTGTATTTAGAGGCTTATTTTAATTCCGAAGAGCTTCGCGAAAAGGGACTTCCTTCAATCAAGAAATGCGGCGAAGCAATGAACCTTTCTGGATCATATTTAAGCGATTTATTAAAGAAAGAAACAGGTAAAAGCATAAAAGATCACATTTATGATAAGTTTTTAGATGAGGCAAAAAATTTATTATTGTCATCAGGAAATTCTATCAGCGAAATCGGATATAAATTTGGATTTCAATACCCACAGCACTTTAGTGGATTGTTTAAGCTAAAATCAGGAGTAAGTCCGTCTGAATTCCGTAAACGTATAATAGAAAAGATAGAGCCCTAGCAGTCAAAAGGCGCATTTAGCGAAATGTATACGTTTTTTAGTGAAATATTGAAAACATATAGATTAACAAACTGTTTTCTATTATCAGTAACACTTAAAAAATTTTAAAATGACTTATTTCAAATCGATCCTTTTTTCTTTAACGTTCCTACTAGGAAGTTTGAATTTAATGGCTCAGGGTCCATGTGATGCTGATCACAATGTCTTGTTAACGGACTTTTCTTTTACTCCAGACTCTTTGGTTATCTTGCCAGGGGAGACGGTAGCATTTATTAATATTCAAGGCACGCACAGTGTTAATGGTGTGAACAGTACGGTGTCGGGAGAATCTTTTAATAATCCCGTGGAATTTTCATTCCCACAAAGCGAAGGAACGACCGAAGGAACGTGCATGGGGGTCGTAACTTTTGACGTTCCGGGTACCTATACTTACGACTGTGCTGTTGGATTTCATGCCGAACTTGGAATGGTGGGAAAAATTGTGGTTAATGCCTTTACTATTTCCGACCTACTTTCATCAAATACCTTACCTGAATCGTTTCAATCAGGATATGCGTTGAATTCATATCATTCCAACGTTATTGATCCTAATTCTACGAGTGACATCAATCTTAACGGAGCAGATTCCTATACTGTTTTTCTACCCAATGACGCGGCAGTAGATGCGATAAGAGATGAGTTTGGTGACCCTGAAATCAGTCAGTTTGATTTACTTGGATTTTTAGATTTGTCGGCAACACTTCGTTACAATATTGTGGAAGGAGTATACATGGCAGAAGATTTACAAGACGGTCAACTTCTACCAACAACATACGGACAAAACCTATTGGTAAGTGAGGTCAATGGTTCATTTTTGGTTGACGATGCAACAATAATTGCTACCAATTATACAGCAGATAACGGTGTCGTACATATCATTGATAAAACATTAGCGCCATCTGGTCTTCCGGCAATGTCGGTATGGGATATCATCGAAGATAGTGAAGACCATCAGTTTTTAGAAGATGCTGTAACAGTAGCAGGATTTAAAACATTACTACGTAAGCAAAGTGAAATTGTAGGAAATAGTGAATCCCCTGAAGGTCCGTTCACCGTTTTTGCACCAACGGATGCTGCTTTTCAAGCTTTTGCGCAGTCGGCAGGTACTTCTACTATAGATCTACTTTATTCCTCTTTATTAACAGACATTGTTGCCAATCACGTAGTTGAAAGCATCTATTCATCCTCAGATATTACAAATGGTATTGTATTACAGAATTATGAGAACGAGTATTTGCAAATGACAGTAAATTCTGAAGGGATTTTTGTGAACGGAGTAGAAATTACAGTTACAGATGTATTCGCTTACAACGGAGTTGTTCATATAATTGATGCGGTTTTATTTGAAGCAGCTGACATCCCTACTCCAGTTGGAACATGTGGAACCTGGACCTTAAATATGTATGACGATGATGGAGATGGATGGGATAATACAGATTTATATGTTGAAGTGGATGGGGTAATTATTTCCATTGAAAATGGTCCTGTGAGTTCAAGCGCTTCATTTGAATTTGCTGTAGACGAAGGCGACCTGGTAAATTTATACTATCTCCCAATGGGATCCGGATGGAGCGATGAATACTATAGTGTTGTTGATGGAAACAATCAGGTGGTCACTTCGAGTGGTCAACAGCAGGGGAATTCTATAGGTCTTCTGGCTTGTCCTACAACACCGACTTGCGGAACTGTAGAAATAGCGATGAGCCATGAATATGGTGATGGTTGGGGCAACAATAGGTTAGATGTGTACAAAAACGATGTTTTGTACTTGCCAATCCCGTTTTACTTTGATTATCAACAGACCACGTTCATTCAAGCAGATAACGGCGATGTATTTGATTTTGTTTATACCGGAGGTCAAAGTTTTAGTCCTGAATATGAAGGGTATAAAGTCTTTGGACCTGACGGTAGTGTTGTGATCAATCAAAATATTAGCGGTCAAATCCCCGAAAGCACTTCTGATGTCAAGTTTTGTGAAGATCAGTCAGGGGTAGAAACAATATTATCGAACCAAGTTTCAGTCTATCCAAACCCTACAAATGGAATCTTGCAAATCAATGCTCCCAGTGTCTTTAGTGGTTCGGAAATAAAATTGATAGACATTGAAGGTAAAATCGTGTCCAATTGGACGAATTGGAAAGGCAGTCAGTTAGACTTAGGAGATTTAGATAAAGGTATTTACATTCTAGAACTGAATAACGGAGATAGTATCGCTAGGAAAAGGGTTGTTTTAAACTAAACGCCAAGTTTACTAGACTTTATTTATTATGAGCTTATCGTAAAGCGAAAACTTTACGATAACAGCCAATAATAACCCCGTGAAAATGTCGACCAAATGATGTTGGTGTACCAAAACGATTGAGCTACAAATCAATAGGAACCAAACCAAAAACAGTGACTTTAGCACCCTAGAATTAATTTCTGTTGAAATCACGTAAGTACTAAGTGCTGAAAAGGTGATATGGAGAGACGGCACAAGATTGTGGGGGTGGTCCAGCCAATGCAGTGCATCATACCAAAATTCATAACCCATCATGTTTTCTGTGCGGGAGAACCCGAGCTCCGCGGGAAATATTAAAAAGAACAGCGCCGCAATCGCACTACTAGCAATTAAACTAATTGCAATAGCTCGAATCTTTAATGGATTTTTGATAATTAAAAAATTCAAAAGAAGTAAAACATGAAAGGAATTATAGACATGAATCATCCAGGGTACCATGGGGATATCGCGCTCAAATTCAAAATACAATTGGTAAAAACTTGTTCGTTGTGCTGCAATTTCATTGGTGCCAAGATAAATACCTGCACAAGTCAACGCACCAATGAGTCCCCATTTTAAAAGAGCTTTAATCCGAGTTTGAGATATGTTCTGAGTGATAGAATTTTTCATGTCTTGAACTGTGAAGGTAGAGACAAGATACTACTTCTGAAGTAATTCATTTTTGTAAAACAAACGACCCTGTTTTGAAGGGATGTTGTAATTTGGTCAAAAGTTAAGTATGATAACAATTATTTCAGGTACAAATCGCGAAAACAGCAACAGTCAAAAGGTATCAGAGTCTTGTCTGCAAATACT
>JAQXCN010000025.1 GCA_029251865.1 Crocinitomicaceae bacterium
GTAGGTACATCATTGAGAATATCCATGTTTGCTACTTGCATCCAATATAAGTATTCAATAGCCATACACTGATAGTCACAAGTTTCATCGTCATAATGGTACCAAGCATTCTCTGGGTAACTGCCAGGTACGTTCATAAACTGCCCACCACGAGCTACATCCATGGCCTCTGATAGTAATGATGAATTTGGTTCCAAAGAGAAAGCGTCAGGGTATACATTTACATGTCCAACCGAATTAATCGTATGCATAATTTCCTCGACGCTAGCGTCTGCTCCCCAATAACCTGGTTGCGAAGGATCTATTTCTTGTTGCCATAACACTGCACCTACACCTTCACCATCATAATTGTTAAAAAAGAAATTCATACCAGGACTACCATCTGCCGTAAATATTGGTACCAAGGCTTGATTATTTTGTAACTCATTAAGAAGAACTAAGTCGTCCACTATTCCGTTTTCATCATTGTCTAATAGTTCTGCAAAAATTGAAGCAGCGTGCTTCACTTTTTCATCTGGTACGCCTTCTTCGGCAATTATTCCACAACCAAAAACATTAATATATTTTGTAAAAACATTTAAACCGGGACCTGTGGGTGGTGAACTAAATTCCAAACATACTGAGTTTTGACTCAATGCTAGAAAAGAAGGACCGAGTAAAATAATAACGAAAGCGCATAAATTATTCATAGTAAGGAATTTAGGTCATATCATTAGGTACTTAATGTTATTCTATTAATTCATAAATAAGATATATGCATTTAATGAGGTCGCAATAAATAACCAAATGGTGTAGGGTAAAATTAGTAAGGAGAAACCTTTCGCTATTGGTCGATAGTTAAAAAGGAAATAGCAAATAAGAGCAGTTAATGTTACGATAACAAGTAATCCAATGATGGGGTAGTATAGATAAAAAAATATTGGATTCCATGAAACATTTAAAACCCATTGAATTGAATATAAAATCAGAAGGGCTTTGATTGATTTAGCGCGGGTATATACTATGGCCATATATATTGAGAAGCAAAGCATAATTGTAGTCCATGCAAAACCAAATACCCATCCTGGAGGGGTCCATGGTGCTTTATTTAATTCAGCATACCAATCAGAACTAGCACCGCTACCTGCAAAAATTCCACCAAGCGTCAATGCTCCAAAATTTAAGATTAGAAAACCAATAATTTTAAGCCACATCTTTTTAAGTTAAATGTAAGGTATAAAAAAAGCCTGTCATTCGTGACAGGCTTTTAAAAACATATGTGTTTAGTAATCCTTAAATTACTTTTACATTCAATGCATTTAAACCTTTAGGACTTTCTTCGATTTCGAAGCTTACTTTGTCCCCTTCGTTGATTTCATCAATCAATCCATTTGCGTGTACAAACACGTCTTTCTCTCCATCATCTGGAACGATGAATCCAAAACCTTTTGAATTATTGAAGAATTTTACTGTACCGTTACTCATAATATATTTTTTTATTAGGATGCAAATGTAGGGTATTAATGTGAGTGTACCTAAAATTCATAGAAATTCGATAATTTTTTTTCCAATTTAAAAAGGCAGAAAGGTTTTAATAGATATTTTTAGTCTGTGTTTGTACTCTCTCATAAACTAGATTTCCCTGCGACACATTACGCGGATCACAATGGATTACTTGCTTTAGGCGGGGACTTGACGGTCGCTCGCTTGCAATTAGCTTATTCAAGAGGGATCTTTCCATGGTATTCTGAGGGCGAACCGATTATGTGGTTTTGTCCCGCGTCAAGAATGGTTCTTTTTCCTGAAGACATAAAAATTTCTAAAAGTATGGGGCAAGTATTGCGCTCAAAACGTTTTAGGGTTACCTACAATATGGCCTTTGAGGAGGTGATTTCGAATTGTAAAACCATTGATCGTTCTGCTCAAGGCGAAAATGGGACCTGGATTACCAATGAAATGAAAAGGGCTTATATTGCGCTATTTAAGTTAGGAACAGCAAAGTCTATTGAGGTCTGGGAAGGTGACACGCTTGTTGGAGGTCTATATGGTGTTGAGGTGGGGGGTGTTTTCTGTGGTGAAAGTATGTTTTCGAAGGTGAGCAACGTCTCCAAGTTGGCTTTTATACATTTAGCTCAAAATAATAGATACAAGTTGATAGATTGTCAGGTCTACAATCCGCATTTAGCTAGTTTGGGTGCTCAAGAAATCGATCGGGATGCGTTTTTAGAGATTTTAAGGAAGTAATCAGTCGTTACTTTTATAAATACTTTCTACTTCTCTTATCTTTTCCATTACACAACCTGCAACCGCATTTAGGTCTTTGTGGTACTGATTTGAACATTTTACTGCCTGAAGATTCGTGCTGATTGTCATTTCAAGTAAGACAAGTTCAGTTTTGTACTTGACGATATTAGGAAACTCGCTAAGGAATTTAATCGCATCTTCTTTTTTTCTGAAAACAGAAACTTTATCTTTCATTATCGAATCATAATAAATATCATGTTTCTCATAAAGTGAACTATATGAATTGTATGACACACTTCTCGATTTGTATCGAAACAATCCTGTTACGGCAGAATAGTAGTTGAGATTTTTCTTCTCTGCTACTTTAAAACCTACAAAGGTTTCTTCTTCTAAAGGTTCGAAATCACTATACCTACATAGCAGTTCTTCACAAAGCTTATTGGATGCATTCATATTTCTTGGTTTGACATCTTGGTGTAAAGGTAATGAGTTAATGTCTTTTTTACACAACCAAATAAGGGTTTATTTATAAACTAAGTAGAAAACATTAGTGTTATTTGTTCGAGGGTTTTCTTGTTTTTTTTCGAACTTTATCTTGAGCAGTTACGTTAATATTAAAAATTCAAATTAGTTTCTATTGTTAAGCTATACCATATACCCGCATCCCAATAAAAAAAAATGGGTGACTTTCGTTCATGGCGCGGGGGGAAGTCGCTCTATTTGGTTTCGCCAGGTTCGTGCCTTTAAAAAAGAGTTCAACGTGCTTCTTGTAGATTTGAGGGGTCATGGAAAT
This sequence comes from Crocinitomicaceae bacterium, assembly GCA_029251865.1. GTDB lineage: Bacteria > Bacteroidota > Bacteroidia > Flavobacteriales_D > Crocinitomicaceae > UBA952. The sequence goes on from JAQXCN010000025.1 coordinate 3,017, forward strand.
AGTAAAATTCGATGTGAAGAGAACGAAAAGAAAGAATATACTTTTGAGGTTGTCACTAATGATATTTTAGAGGTATTAATGCACGTGGGTATTGAAAAATCCCATTTTGTAGGTATTTCTCTTGGTACAATTCTTATTCGCGATATTGCTGAAAGGCATCCTGACATGGTTGAAAGTATGGTTTTGGGTGGTGCAGTCTTAAAGTTAAATACGCGTTCCAAATTGCTCATGGGGTTTGGTAACGTTTTTAAATCTGTAGTTCCTTATATCTTTCTCTATAAATTGTTTGCCTTTATAATTATGCCGAAAAAAAATCATAAAGAGTCGCGGCTCTTGTTCGTGAAGGAAGCGAAGAAACTCTACCAGAAAGAGTTCATTCGATGGTATAAATTGACTGCTCAACTCAATCCTCTTTTGCGCCTTTTTCGTATGAAAGATATTAAAATTCCTACGTTGTATATCATGGGGGAACAGGATCACTTGTTTTTGCCATCCATAAAGAAAATCATAAAATGGCACCAATATGCCGAGTTACATGTTGTGAGAAATTGTGGTCATGTGGTCAACGTTGAGCAACCTTTGGAATTTAATCAAGAGGTACTCTCCTTTTTAAAAGGAAGGATTGATTACTATTGAAGAAGTTCCTTTACTGCAGGTGCTATCTCCTCAACCCAATCTGCATATTGTAGGCCACTAGGATGCAGGTTATCCGATGCAAGTGCACCTTCAGAATCTCCCAGTTCCCTTGATATTTGAGTTATGTTAATAAATGGGATATTAAAAATATCGCATCTAGATTTTGCATAGGCATTATATGTATCAATTTCTGTAGCAATTGTTTCGCTGTTGTTACTTCCAAAGGGGGTGACACCGTAGTCAGGTATAGAAACAACAAATAAGCGATTGGCACCTACAGCGGCTATGGTTTGGTTGAGTAATGCGTCAAATTCTGTGGTGTAGGTCTCAAATGGTTGACTTGAAAATTGGTTATTGACGCCGATTAATAGTGAGATTAAATTATAACCCTCCAAACTAGAATCTGAAATGGCATTTAATAGATCACTCGTCTTCCATCCCGTTTGTGCTATAATATCTGTTTTTTCAACGCTATATCCGTCGTTTTCCAGTTTTAAACGGAGCAGATTCGGCCATCGATCAAGTGTGTCCACACTTTGACCAATTGTATATGAATCGCCTAAAGCTAAATATTGAATCGGTTCGATTTCAGTATGTGTTACCGTTTTTTCTTGACAAGAAAAAAACATGAATAACATTACCAATTGAATGAAGGTCTTACTCATAATTTTAAATAGATTTAATTGTATTCTTTTCAAAGAAAATGTTTTTCATTAGACACAACGAAAGTGATTAGAGACATCTTTATTTCCTCATACGTAGTGACCGTAAATTAAGGCAATACAAAAGATTACAATACTATGCGCAGATTGTTTCTTCTGTAATTTTTAGGATTTTTCTAACTTCTTCAAGGGTAGGGGCCTCGGCGTAAACGCGAAGCACTGGTTCTGTTCCTGATGGTCGAATCATCACCCAACGTTCATCGTCTAAAAAGTATTTAAAACCATCAATAGTTTCAAGATTACGAATGGAGTATTCACCGAAGCTATCATATTTTCCAGCCTCACAATTGGCAATAATGTCTTGCTTCAGTTCCTCTGTAATGTGAAGGTCGCTGCGTTCAAATTTAAAAGGATTTACGATTTCATAGACCTCTTCAATCAATTCATCCAATGTCTTTCCTGATTTGGCCATAAATTCCCAAATGATAAGTCCCATCCAAATTCCGTCGCGTTCTGGAATATGTCCTTTAACAGCAATTCCTCCTGATTCTTCTCCGCCAACTAGAATATCATCCTTAACCATTATAGAGGCAATCTCTTTAAATCCAATTTTCGTAGTTATTACCTCTAGGCCATAGTGATCACATAGTTTCTGAACTCTTGGAGTTACACTAAAGGCAATTGCTATTTTTCCTGTTTGGCCTTTATACTTAACCAGGTAATGAATTAAAAGTAGTATTAGGTGGTGTGAGTCTATAAACTCACCAGCACCATTAAACATACCAATCCGGTCGGCATCTCCATCCGTTGCGAGTGCACAATCAAATGAACCAGTAGACTTCAAATACGCCGCTAACTCTTTTAGATTTTTACCTATAGGCTCAGGTGCTTGGCCCATAAACGAAGGGTTGTAATCACAATGTAACAATTCAACATTCGGAAGTATTCTGGGTAAAACACGTTGACCTGCGCCATACATTGCATCATAGATCAAATTCAAATTCGAGGTTTGAATAGCTTGAAGATCAAAATTATTTTTAACGTGCTCGACATACATGGTTTCAATATCATCAACAAGAACCTTTCCTTTTTGAGCATGTGATATAATATCAATCTTTGAAAAATCAACACTACAGTTTTCAGGAATGAGGTCTTGAACTTCTTGCACGTGTTCCGGTGCTAAAGGCCCACCAAAATCTGCTTTTAGTTTATATCCATTATAGGATGGGGGGTTGTGACTTGCAGTAAGTACAACACCAATTTGACAATTGAATCTATTGGCAGCCAAAGAAACCATAGGGGTTGAGACAAAGCCTCTCGACATTCGAACGTTTAGGCCCATTTTTAGAAATACCTTTACACTCGTTTCCATAAATAGTTCACCAGCAAAACGGCAGTCGTGACCTACAAAAACAGTTGGGTTATCATAGTTTTTTAAAAGCCACAAGCCGGTTGCCTCACTTACCCTTGCGACATTTTCAACTGTAAACTCTTTGGCGATTATTGCCCGCCATCCATCTGTACCAAATTTGATTGTATCCATTATTTACTTCTTAAATTCTTTAACCGTTTTCTCGATAATTGCTAGACATGCATCGAGTTCTTTTTCCGTGATTACAAGTGGTGGTGCAAAACGAATGATATTTCCATGTGTAGGTTTTGCAAGCAAGCCATTTTCTTTAAGTGCAACGCACAAGTCCCAGGCCGTAGAACTGTCCGGGGAATCATTAATAATAATTGCATTTAATAGACCTTTACCGCGAACAGCACTAATAAGTTCGCAAGCGTCAATAATTTCCTGCATTCCTTTTCTGAAACGATTTCCAAGTTTCCTTGCGTTTTGAATGAGATTTTCATCCTTAACTACCTCTAATGCTGCAATAGCTACTTTGGCTGCAACTGGGTTTCCTCCAAACGTGGATCCGTGTTGTCCAGGCTTAATAACGTTCATAATAGCGTTATCAGCCAAAACAGCGGAAACTGGGTAAACACCACCTGATAAAGCTTTACCTAAAATCAAAAGATCGGGTCTTGCATAAGTGTCTTTTTGTCTTTCACATGCGTTTTCACAACTGCATGCCCCGCAAACGGCAAGTAAACTTCCTGTGCGCGCTATTCCTGTTTGAACTTCGTCAGCGATAAAAAGCACATTTTGCGCATTACACAAAGACTTCGCTTTTCTCATAAAATCATCACTTGGCGTGTAAACACCCGCTTCACCTTGGATAGGCTCAACTAAAAAACCAGCAACATTAGGAAGTTTCAGTGCTTCTTCTAAGGCGTCTGAGTCATCGTAGGGTATTTTTACAAATCCTGGTGTATATGGCCCAAAATTAGTAGTTGCATCAGGGTCGTTTGAAAAGGAAACAATGGTGGTAGTACGCCCATGGAAATTACCATCACAGACAATAATTACCGCCTGATTTTCCGGAATTTTTTTTACCTCATAAGCCCACTTTCTGCATATTTTAAGCGCAGTTTCCACGGCTTCAGCACCTGTATTCATTGGTAGAACTTTATCAAATCCAAAAGTCTTTGTGACATAGGTTTCGTATTCACCGAGTACATCGTTATAAAAAGCACGCGAAGTGAGAGTCAGGGTTTGCGATTGGTCATTTAAAGCACCAATAATTTTGGGGTGACAATGTCCCTGGTTTACCGCGGAATAGGCCGATAGAAAATCAAAATAGTGTTTGTTGTCAACATCCCAAACATTAACCCCTTCTCCTTTCGCTAGTACCACTGGTAAAGGATGGTAGTTGTGTGCGCCATGTTTGTCTTCTATAGCTATGAATTCTTCAGTCTTTCCCATGTTTCTTGTTGTGTTTTGTAGATGGTAAAAATAATAAATAGTATTTAGTCCTTTTGGTTTAATTAAAGATGTGTTTACCAATTATAAGCTTTGTCATTCAGCCAGGTTCCTTGTACCCTTAAAGTTTGCTCGATAATCTCTCGAACACAACCCTTACCGCCTGGAATAGGGGAGTGGTAGTCTACATTTTCTTTCACATCAATTGCTGCGTCTTGTGGACAACAGGATACACCGGCAACTTTGAGAACCGGAATGTCAGGTATGTCATCTCCCATGTAAAGCACCTGTCTGTCTTCAATATTGTATTTTTCTTTTATACCCTCGTAAACCTCAAGTTTGTGACTTGATCTTAGAAATACATCTTTTATACCTAAGTCTATAAGTCGTTTTTTAAGGTCTTCGCTGTAGCCTCCAGTAATAATAAAAATAGCATAATTATTTTTACTTGCATATTGCAAGGCATAACCATCTTTTGAGTTTAATGCGCGAACAACCTCTTCTTTTAGCAGGTAAACCTTTCCGTCGGTTAATACCCCGTCGACGTCCAAAATAAAGGTGGTAATATCTTTTAACTTTTCTTTATAATTCATTTTTATATGTACTTATAATACTCTTGCTAAGGAGATGATATATTTTTTTGTTCTTCTCATCAAGCATAGATTCGTGCTTTTCCAGAATACTTTGATCTCCTCTACGTGCAGGTCCGGTTTGATTATCTTTTGCTTGGAATTGAAGTATTGAATCGCAGGTTTTTTCTAAAAGTGGTTGCAAAATGCTCCAATTCAATCCTCTTTCTTTCGCCTCTTGTTGACTTAAGTATACAAGGTGGTTTACAAAATTATTCAGCATTACTGCGACTAAATGATATTCTTTTCTTTTTTCTGAGTTGCATTTTTCATAGCGCAATCCACTTTTTTCACAAAGGTGAATCATATCTAAAAATAGTTCCTTGTCATTCGCTTCGATGAGTATCGGAAATTGATTGTCCACCTCTTGGGTATGATTTGTAAAGGTTTGGAGCGGGTAAAAAACACCACACTTTTCATGCTGAAGCATTTTTATATCAACACTCCCTGCTGTGTATAATACTTTTTGATCTTTAGAAAATTGTTCGATGGTACTCTGAACTTCATCGTCATTTATGCAAATGATAATAATATCGGCGTTCGTATCTTTAATAGATTCGATAAAGGGGCAGTTAAGTTTAGAAGCTAGTTTATTGCCACTTTCTGTATTGCGACTATGAACAAATGCAATAGTTAGACTCTTAGCGTGTAAAAGAAGACCAATAGCATTAGCGACTCGACCAGAGCCAATAACCCCAATACTTGGTGTTAACTTTTCATTCATTACTTGACAATATGCCAAAGACCAGTTTCAATTAAACTTTTGGCTTTTTTATATTTAATCTCTTTGGTTTCTTGACCATTAGATATTTTGATAAGCTCATTTCGATTTACCTTAGGGGCTGCGAATATGGGCTGGCTTTTTTCCTGCTTAGGGGCTGAATTCCGAATAGCCTCTTCAAATCCTTCTCTTCCTGAAGGTATTTGCGTATTGCTACTGCTGGATTTTGAACCGCCGTAATTGCTTTGCTTGTCCTCTTTGTTTGTACTTTCAACTTCCTGCTGATCTGGAATGTCAAGCTTCATTAAGAGTTCAACAACCTCCTCATTAAGTCTGCCGAGCATACTTCTGAAAAGTTCATAGGATTCTAGTTTGTATATAACGAGCGGATCTTTTTGCTCGTAGGTTGCATTATTAACAGCAGAACGTAGATCATCCATTTCTCTAAGATGCTCTTTCCATTCTTCGTCTATTTTGGAGAGTATTACATTTTTCTCGAACGCTTTACTTATGTTTTTACCTTCCGAACTGTATGCCTCTTCGAGGTTAACAATCAGACGCATTTCTCTTTTACCATCCGAAAGTGGAAAAACGATATTCTTGTACTTTTCAGACATGGTTTCGTAGACATGTTTGATTTGTGGCATACCTTTTTCGGCAATCTTTTCGCATTTTCTTTCATACTTAGAGCGTGTTCTTTCGTATACCATTTCCACAAGCTCCGCTTTTGGAACAGTTGAGAACTCTTCGTTTGTAACAGGAGATTGTATACCAAGTAGTCGGATTAAACTAAGCTCAAAGTCTTGAAAGGTTGAGTTCTCGGAATTGTAAACCGTATTTTCACACAAATCATAGTACATATTATCTACATCAATATCGAGCCGGTCTCCAAACAATGCATTTTTTCTCTTTTTGTAAATGGCTTTACGTTGAGAGTTCATAACATCATCATATTCTAAAAGTCTTTTTCGAACCCCAAAGTTGTTTTCTTCCACCTTCTTTTGTGCGTTTCCAATAGATTTTGAAACCAATCCAGCAGAGATCACTTCACCTTCTTTAAGCCCCATTCTGTCCATAAGTTTTGCAATCCGCTCTGAACCAAACTTACGCATGAGATCATCCTCTAGTGAAACAAAAAATCTTGAAGAGCCAGGATCTCCCTGTCTTCCTGCACGACCTCTTAATTGACGGTCAACACGTCTAGAGTCATGTCTTTCGGTACCAATAATCGCTAAACCTCCTGATTGTTTAACACCTTCACCAAGTTTAATGTCAGTACCTCGACCAGCCATATTGGTTGCAATCGTTACCGCGCCGGCATGACCAGCATTTGCTACAATTTCTGCTTCTTTTTGGTGGTATTTGGCATTTAGTACTTGGTGCTTAACTTTTTTCATTTGAAGCAAGCGACTCACAAGCTCCGATATTTCAACAGTTGTTGTTCCGACAAGAACAGGTCTTCCTTCTGCCACGAGACGTTCCACTTCGTCTGTAACGGCATTGTATTTTTCTCTAGCCGTTTTAAAAACCCAATCATCTTCGTCTTTTCTGACCACCGGTTTATTCGTTGGAACCACAACCACGTCTAACTCGTAGATATCCCAAAATTCTTTTGCTTCCGTTTCAGCAGTTCCCGTCATTCCTGACAGCTTGTGGTACATTCTGAAATAATTCTGAAGGGTTACTGTAGCATACGTTTGCGTAGCAGCTTCAACAGTAACATCCTCTTTAGCTTCAATCGCTTGATGCAAACCATCTGAGTATCTTCTACCGTCCAAAATACGTCCGGTTGATTCATCGACGATTTTCACTTTCCCGTCCATTACGACATATTCAACCTCTTTTTCGAATAAGGTATATGCTTTTAACAGTTGGTTTATTGAGTGAATTCTTTCTGATTTTATTGAATATTCTCGAATTAGGGTATCTTTTTTCTCGACAAGCGCCTCTTTATCGGAGCTTTCTTTTTCGAGTTTGGCGATTTCTGCTCCAATATCAGGCATAATAAAGAAGTCGCGTTCATCATTTCCTGATACAAGGTCAATTCCTTTATCTGTAAGTTGAATTGAATTGTTTTTTTCGTCTATCGTGAAGAAAAGCTCAGCATCGATTTTCTTCATGTGCTTTCCTTGCTCCTGCATATAGAAGTTCTCAGTCTTCTGAAGGTTTACTTTAATACCGGGCTCAGAAAGATATTTTATTAAAGCTCTATTTTTAGGTAATCCTCTGAAAGCTCTAAGAAGTGCAATACCGCCTTCTTCAAGATCTTTTTTGTCTTGCGCTTTATCACTTGAAGGTGTGTTAATAACACTAAGCTTTTTCTTTGCTTCTGCCATACATTGCTGAACAAAAGTCTTCTGCGCCTGCACAACACGCTCGATTCTTGGCTTTAGTATATGGAACTCATGCTCGTCTCCTTTTGGTGTTGGCCCGGAAATAATTAATGGTGTTCTCGCGTCGTCAATTAAAACGGAATCAACTTCATCCACGATTGCAAAATGATGCTTACGTTGAACGAGATCTTCAACAGAACCTGCCATGTTATCTCTCAAGTAGTCAAAACCGAATTCATTATTGGTACCAAATGTTATGTCAGCCATGTACGCTGCACGGCGCTCTGTAGAGTTAGGTCTATGCTTATCAATACAATCTACAGAAAGGCCATGGAATTGGTATAGCGGCCCCATCCATTCAGAATCTCGTTTGGCGAGATAATCATTTACAGTTACCACATGCGTACCTTTTTTCGCAAGTGCATTCAGGTAAACGGGTAGGGTAGCTACCAGTGTTTTTCCTTCCCCAGTTTGCATCTCTGCAATATTTCCTTTGTGAAGTACAGCACCTCCCATGAGCTGAACGTCATAGTGTGTCATGTTCCAAGAAACAGCCGTTCCTGCCGCAGTCCAGGCGTTATGCCAAATAGCTTCATCTCCTTCGATGCTTATCCCATCTTTTTGTGCGGAAAGTTCTCTATCAAAATCTGTCGCTTTTACTGTCAGCTTTCCATTACTTGACCATCTTGAGGCTGTCTCTTTTACAACGGAGAAGGCTCTAGGTAAAATTTCTTTTAGCGAAACTTCAATACGTTCATCAATTGCTTTTTCAAGTTTTTCGATTTTTTCAAAAATCTCAATTTTATCTTGAACAGAAATTGTGAAGTCTTCTGAACTTATTTTCAGTGCTTTTAACTCGTCTTCGAGTCCTGCTTTTTCCTCTTGAATTTTTGTTATGAATCCTTTCGTTTCATCTCTCAAGCCTTCATCTGATAAGGCTTGTATTTCTGGGTATATCTTGTTTGTAGACTCAACAAAAGGATTGTATTCCTTCTGGTCTTTAAGATTTTTATCTCCGATGAGTCTTTTTAAAAAGTTTTGAATCATTTTACAGTCTAATTTGCGGAAGGCAAATTTAATCAAATTAAAGGATGAAAAGAAACGAAAAGTACACCAATTCTACAATTACTCAAAATGCACTCAATTTGTTAAAATTGTATTAAAAAAAAATCAATTATTCTTGGTCTAGAAATGAAGCTGAATTGTTATTCGGTTTATCTTTGTGCTATGCATCAAAAAATAATGATTCTCGATTTTGGTTCACAATATACGCAGCTTATCGCGAGACGTATTCGTGAGTTAAATGTATATTGTGAAATCCATCCTTGGAATAAAGTCCCTGAAATCTGTGATGATATTGTGGGAGTTATCCTCTCTGGTAGCCCCTTTTCAGTACTTGATGATGCCTCACCAAAACCCGATTTATCTAAAATAAAAGGTGAATTACCTCTTTTGGGTGTTTGTTTTGGGGCTCAGTATTTAGCACAAAATCATGGAGGAAACGTGTTGCCTTCAAGCACCAGGGAATATGGTAGAGCTATCTTAACAGAGGTTGATAACCAATATTCAATATCAAAAGGATTGACACCGAATTCACAAGTATGGATGTCCCATGGAGATACCATCAAAAATGTACCGGATAATTATAAAATATTTGCTTCAACGAATGAAGTTGAAGTTGCGGGATATGTTATTGAAGGAGAGGATACTTTTGGTGTGCAGTTTCATCCAGAAGTGTACCATTCCACTGAGGGAAAAATTCTAATTAAGAATTTTGTTGTGGATATTTGTGGTTGTGCGGGTGATTGGACGCCCGATTCCTTTGTTGAAGAAACTTGTCGGCAACTCAAAGAAAAAGTAGGGGATGATAAAGTAATTCTTGGTCTTTCTGGCGGAGTAGATTCCTCTGTAGCGGCGGTTCTTTTGCACAAGGCAATTGGTAGTAATTTACATTGCATATTCGTAGACAACGGATTGCTTCGAAAAAACGAGTACGAATCCGTTTTGGAATCCTATCAGGGTATGGGATTAAACGTCATTGGTGTTAACGCGTCTGAATTATTTTACGCTGAACTCGAGGGCGTAAGTGACCCTGAACTTAAAAGAAAGGCAATCGGAAAGGTTTTTATTGACGTTTTTGAAGCAGAATCTCAAAAAGTAAAAGATGCAAAATGGCTTGGTCAAGGTACCATTTATCCGGATGTAATAGAATCTGTATCGGCAACAGGAGGGCCTTCTCAAACGATTAAGTCGCATCACAATGTTGGTGGTTTACCTGACTATATGTCTTTAAAAGTTGTCGAGCCTTTGCGTAAATTATTTAAAGACGAAGTACGTCGCATAGGACATTCCATGCATATTGATCCTGCTATTCTAGGAAGGCATCCTTTTCCTGGCCCAGGACTTGGAATTCGTATATTAGGTGATGTGACAAAAGAAAAGGTACGTATTTTGCAAGAAGTCGATTATATATTTGTTCAAGGACTAAAAGAACACGGACTTTATGACGATGTTTGGCAGGCAGGTGCAATATTTTTACCGGTGCAAACTGTTGGTGTAATGGGCGATGAAAGAACCTATGAGAATGCGGTAGCCTTGCGGGCTGTATATTCTACTGATGGAATGACCGCAGACTGGTGCCATTTGCCTTACGAGTTTTTGGCTTTGATTTCTAATAAAATCATAAATCAAGTAAAAGGCATTAACAGGGTAACTTATGATATCAGCTCCAAACCACCGGCAACTATAGAATGGGAATAAAATGAAAAGATTTTTGTTTTTAATATTTTTGATTGTTGGCTTTAATGGCTCAGGACAGGGATATGCAAAAATTGGAGAGAGGGCAGGTGAAAAGTTTTATATTCATGAAGTTGTCGCAGGAGAAACGCTTTATGCAATTGAGTCAATTTACGGTGTAGAGGTTTCGAAAATTCAAAAAGCAAATGGTCTATTAGAAAATATTGAAATAGGACAAGCGCTTTACATACCAATTCGTTACCACGATATAAAGCACACGGTTAGGAGACAAGAAACACTCTATGGTATTTCAAAAAAGTATGCCGTTTCCATTGACTCTCTCAAAGCGCACAACCCATCCTTAAATGAAGGGCTCAAGCGAGGTCAGCAGCTTATAATTAAGAATATAATCCTGCCTATTCCTTTGAAGTCTGCCACTATTATTTCTGATGCGACTTTGATTGTTCCAGTGGATTCAAGTCAGATTACTGAAAATGATTCGATTATTGAATACGTAGTGAAGTCTGGAGAGACGATGTATTCTATCTCAAAACGATTTATGGTTCCTATAAATGTTATTTTGAGTAGGAATAATTTAACTACAGTGGCGTTGCAACCTGGACAGATGATTACAATACCTTTGAAGAAGGAATTGAAGATAAATCCAAGACCTCCTTTTGTTTATGAACAGGATTCTCTGAATTCAAATCACGGAAATGATAGCCTAGATTTGGATCGAAAATATAACGTTGTCGTATTACTACCTTTCAATTTAGACACAATCGACTCCCGAGGTTTGAGTTCCTATGCTACTGAATATTATATGGGCGCCTTGATGGCGATTGACTCATTGAGGAGTTACCCCGTGAATGGAAGCTTTCGTTTTGTTGATTATTTATCCAAGTCTGTTCCATTTGACACCCTTCTTTTTAATGGAAGTCTTGATTCTGTCGATTTAATTTATGCTCCATTTGATTTCGAGATGTCAAAAAAGCTTTCTGATTGGGCCAAGGATAGAATGGTTAAGATCGTCTATCCGCTTGCCAATCATCACGCAATAGGCATTAATAGTAGCAATGCATATTTCATGAATCCAAATACTTTGTCTTTACTTTCTGTCATGGCAACGCATTTGAGTCAAAGAGATTCTGCACAAATTGTATTAATAAAAACCAAAGATTCAACTGAAATAAAAATTTATGAGACGTTTCTTAGAATCACTCAATATCTTGATCTCCCTGTCAAAATTCAAGAAGCAAATTTTGAGAACTACACTTATTTTTCGCGTAAAAAAGATCTAAAAACACTTTACGTACTATTATCAAAATGCGCTCCGATTATTGATGAGCTTCTAAGGTTCTCACTTGAGGAGGATAATGTTGAGGTTTACGGCATGAAGGAATGGAAAAAATGTTCTTCCTTTTTGAAATCTATTGAAAATGAGAAAGGATATCGGTTCGCAAACTCCTCTTACTTAGATTACGAAAATGAGGAATTGAAAAGAATACACAGAGCCTATCGGAAAAAATATAATTCTGACCTTACGAAGATGGCCTGTTTAGGTTTTGATGCAACTTTGAATATGTTTCTTTACGCATTGTACAACGAAAATTTAAATTCAGGCTTAGTTCATAATTTTAGATTTGGTGTTTCAGATGGCAATCATGTAAATTTGGGCGCATTCATGTTAGAATTTCAAAATTTAGAAGAGAAAATCATCGCGCCATGACGAAGTCAGATATCGCCGCATCTTTTAAGGAACTTCAAGGGTACATTTGTCGAAGATTAAATGAAGTCGATAAATCTGCAGAATTCTTGTCTGACGATTGGAAAAGGAATCAGGGAGGTGGTGGTATTACACGTGCTGTAAGCGGCGGTGAATTTATTGAAAAAGGGGGTGTTGCATTTTCCGAGGTTTTCGGACCTGTTACTGAGAGTATGGCCAAGCAACTCAAGCTTGATGGTGTTGAGTTTTTTGCAACGGGTGTTTCTATTGTTTTGCATTCAAAGAGTCCACTGCACCCAATTATTCATATGAATGTCAGGTATTTTGAAATGGATAATGGCACATATTGGTTTGGAGGAGGTATTGATCTGACGCCAATTTACATTGATAAATTAAAAGCCAAAAAATTTCATTTAGGTCTCAAGAATTTGTGCGATGGTTACGATTTAGATATGTATTTGAAGTATAAGAAGTGGGCTGATGATTACTTCTATTTGCCCCACAGGAATGAAACGCGAGGTGTTGGCGGTATTTTTTTCGATCATTTGAGTAAATCCGAAAAAATGACTAAAAATCAGGTTTTTGAATTTTGTATTGCATTGGGTAAGTTATTTCCTGAGCTATATTCTGCGCAACTAAGTACTAATAATAATGATAAAGTGAATGAAGCAACATTACAATGGCAAATGCTTCGTCGCAGTAGATACGTTGAGTTTAATCTTTTACACGACCGAGGCACGAAATTTGGCATTTATTCAGGTGGTCGCACTGAGTCTATTTTAATGAGCATGCCTCCTGTTGCCCAATGGTCTTATAATTTTAAACCCGAAGAAACCTCAAATGAGGCCAATACTTTGGCTTTACTTAAAAAGGATATCGATTGGCTTAAATAATATACCGAAATGTTAAATTCAGTCGTGCTTCTTTTTTAGCTTTTGTCTTTGGAATTTGATGCTTCCAAAACTCTTGTAATGCACCGGACATTATCATGAGACTTCCATGGACTAAAGTTTCTTCCACCCTTTGGTTACTTGATTTATGTTTGAATTGAATTTTCCGAGATTCACCGAGACTAAGCGATGCAATAAATGGATGAGGACCCAGTTCTTTTTCATTATCTGCATGCCATCCATTACTGTCTTGACCATCTCGATAAAGATTTATTAGAACTGAATTGAATTTTTGTGAAGTTGCGGATTCAATCTTGCTACAAATTTGGTCCAAAGTGGCGTTAAATGGTTTGGGAGTCATTTTTTTACCTGAATAACCATACTGCTCGCCGTTTTTCGAGTAAAATGCTTCTAGGCGCGGTGTTTTGTAATTTTTTCCGAAAATCACAATATCATTTTGTTTTAATGAAAGTTCCTCTTTAAGTATTTCAAGGATACTATCAGCCTCTGACTTTTCTAAAAAAGATTCCTCATAACCTAGGTTACCATCTGGTATATCAAAGGCAATCATAAATAACCGAAAATACCGTATATAATTGTCCCTGTCCATTCCTTTATGATGCGCTGCCACATCACGAATCCTTCGGCACTCGGTAGTAGTCCTGAAGCTGAAAATGGTTCGGATTTAATGTAGTAATGGTCTGTTGTGTAACTTGAACAAGTAACCCCCTCTTTTTTAAAGCATTTATGTGCCCTCCGCATATGAATAGCGGAGGTGATCAGGAGAAAGGTTTTTTTTTCGAGCCTATTTTTTTTTATTAATAATGCGGTTTCATAGGCGTTTTCATGAGTATTTCTTGATTTGTTCTCAATTACGATGTCAGCATCAGGGATATTTTGAGCGATAAGTAGTTTTTTGAGTTGCGTCGACTCGTGTAGCCCTTTTTTAAAAACATATCCAGAATCTCCCGATAGGAGTATTTTTTTAATCTTTCCGCTATGGTAAAGATGTATGGCCTGCCATAATCGGTCTGAACCTCTTCTTGCACTCAATCTATTTAGATCTGTATTATACTCGAACATGCCTGACAAAACGATACCGTAGTCATATACGGGAAGTTCTTGTTTGGTTTTTCCAGGAACTTCCCAAAGTCCAACAAATAAACCGGCAATCCAACTATTAGAAAAAATGACACTTAGACTTATCGCCACCCAAAGCACTATTCTTTTCGTTTTCACTCCTTTTACAAGGACAACGCTTACCCAACTTGAAAGTACCCATAAAAAGGGTGAGAGTAGAACTGAAAGCACCTTTGAAAGGATAAAAAACATACTACAAAATTAGAACTTTAAAATTAGCGTTTCCTGCATGCTGAATTAGATATATAATCTGTTTTTGTCTAGAATCATAACCTTTAGACTTTTAGGAATCACATTAAACATAATGGTGTCGTGGGCAGAAACAAATTCACCATCGTAATGCGCAATGTTTTTTGATAATTCTAGTTTGCCTTCCTTAACCGATATTGTATCTATGTATCGAGAACGGTATGATTTATTACCAAATATTTTTGCCGCAATAAGTCCTCCCTTCCACTTTGGGAATGGTCGTACAATAATCAATTCAAGCATGCCGTCAGTAACACTTGATTTAGGAGATATTTTAAATCTATTTCCAAATTCAGAAGTATTTGCAATGCACAGCATAAAGGCCTCAACCGTTTGTTTTTTTTGAGAGGAGTCGATGTGAATTTTGATAGGTTTAAGATTGATGAATTCGCGAATAGAATGCTTGACGTATGTTTTTAAACCACGTTTAGAATCGTTTGAGAATTTTTCAGCAATTACGGCATCAATTCCAAATCCTGCAGTACCCACAAAAAATGCATCATTAACAGCAACCGTATCAATGCGCGTAATTATACCTTTATTAATTACAGATATTGCTTTTTTAATTTTTTTTGGGATACCCAAGTGATTGGCAATCCCATTTCCCGAACCTTTAGGTATGACGCATAAAGTTGACTCGGATTGAATCAGCTCTCCAGCAATTTCATGGATAGTCCCATCGCCACCGATAGCACAAACCAAAGGAATATTTTCTTGTACAGCACGCCCAGCTATTTCTCTTCCGTGCCCCTCGTATTTAGTGTAATAGATAGAGGATGAAAAACGACTATGGTCCAAGTGACGCTCTATTTTTTTAACGATAGTCCCTTTCCGTTTCCCGCCAGAAATTGGATTTATAATAAACCAAATTGATATTTTATCTTGTTGAATTGTCAATGAAAAAAGACTTAGAATTCAAAATTGAACAAAATTTAGGAGAATTCGATTAAAATGAGACTTCAAAAAAATTAATACGGACACTTGTTATTAGAGAATTTCACCCTATATTTGCACTCTCAAAATATGCTTTTGAGATTTTAATGGCCCGTTCGTCTAGTGGTTAGGACGCCAGGTTTTCATCCTGGTAACAGGGGTTCGATTCCCCTACGGGCTACTTTTATTGGCCCATTCGTCTAGTGGTTAGGACGCCAGGTTTTCATCCTGGTAACAGGAGTTCGATTCTCCTATGGGCTACAGTATTAATAATGAAACTAAATAAAGAAGATGGCAAATCATAAATCAGCAATCAAAAGGATTCGTTCCAACGAGAAAAGAAGAGTATTGAACAAGTACCAGCATAAAACAACGCGTAATGCAATCAAGGCGTTAAGAGATGTAACCAAGAAAAAAGAAGCAGAGAAATTGACTTCAGGTGTATTCAATATGATAGATAAACTTGCTAAGAAAAACATCATTCACAGCAACAAGGCTGCAAATCTAAAGTCAGGTTTACAAAGTTTTGTGAACGCGCTTTAAGTTCTTTTGAACGACAAAATTAGGAAGGGGCCAATGTGCCCCTTTTTTTATTAAGTTTGTTTGCTATGAAAGCTCTAATAGTCCTGTTATTTTTGGGAGCTTCCTTTTTGGGGGACACACAAAACAACTTGTTAAACGTACAGTACGATTCGCTCAGAAGCGACTACAGAATAGATGGTGATTTTTTTGCCTTAGAAAAGGCAACTCATTTTTTTGATGCTGCGTTCATTAACATAGATCATTCCTCTCCTTATCTTTCCACATCTGCATATACCACTTATGGATCTAAGATTCATCAATTTCGAAGACAATCCATAAAACGGGTTGTTAGTCCATTACCCCATGTTGGGTTTGGTTACACATTTGGATTGCAAGGAGCCCAACGATTGGTTTTTGAGTATCAACAGGCATTTAAAGGTGACTGGATATTAAATACGAAAATAAGCAATGTGAAGTCTTTGGGCTATTTCAGAAATATGGAATTGTCTAAAACTGATATTTTAGCCACCGTATCAAAAATGAGCGAACGCTTTGGCATTTCATTAACTGGCCGAACTTCAAAACTATTAAGAACGTGGAGTGGGGGAGTAATAGACGCTTCTTTACTTGAGGTATTTGCGCCACTGACCGTTCCCGTTAATAAATCAGATTGTAATTCTGAATTACGTTATTTTGATATTGAAGCTTCAGGCTTCTTAACAATTATTGACAACGAACGTTTTAAAATTGGTATTTCGAATGCGCTAAATGTGAACGGAGAAAACAGGCTGTTTGATGAACGAGATACTTTGGCTGGATTATATTCATCTATTTATTTTGATTCTTTAGCCTCAAGGGATCAATATCAGATAGGTAGGCTAGAAAATAACAGTGCGTTTTTTTTCAAAAATGATTTTATAGATTATTCATTTGGTTTAGCACCTACCTACTGGAATTACCGAAATATGAATCTTTATCGAGATACATTTGAATTAGACTTCTTACATGACTTTCAGTACCGAAGAAATAGAATGGAATTCCGCCATGAGGCCTCATTAAATACAATAGGTGCGTCTAAATCTTGGTCTTCTAAAAACGAGCTTTTCTATCACCAGAAAACATGGTCATTTGCGCTTCAAAGCGAAGTCGGACAAGAATTACCGGAGCTTTATCAACGCTTTTATAGCGCGAACAACACCTTTTACGACAATACAAATATGAACCGTCAAAGCTTTACTTCGCATTCGATTGAGACAGTATATGCAAAAGACGATTTCGAATTAACAGGTGGTTATCAATTGCAGACAAATGACGGAATCTATTTTTACGATAAAACCATATCGAATTGGTCCAATGAGACGGCATTAAGTTCAAGTATTATCCAAAGATTATATTTAAAATCAAGTATTAAAATTCAAAAGTTTATTTGGAAACAGGAATACCAACTTACAAACTCAAGTTTGAAAAAATACATTGTGCCTCTTCATCAATTGAATGGCTCTATTATGACGCGTTTAGGTTTATTTAAAGCGAAAAAATTAAAAGTCACATTTGGGTTATCTTACAGGTTAAATTCTAAAACCAATGTCATACCCATTATTGAAAATATCGGTATTTATGATTTACTGAATGTATCAGATGAAAATTTACAGAATCCTATATTTACAATGGGGGCAATGCTCGGTATGGAAATTGAAACATTTAGATTCTTCGTGAAATTCAGTAATATGGGTTACCTTTGGAATAGTCCCACATGGCAGTATATACAAGGTGTTTATTTACCTGAAACTACGTTGCGTGTAGGTTTAACTTGGGACTTTTGGAATTAAAATAATTACTTCCCTAGAACTTCGAACATTTTAGCTCCAATTTGTGCAGGTGAATCAACAACGTGGATTCCACATTCTCTCATGATTCTTTTCTTTGCTTCGGCTGTATCATCAGAACCACCAACAATGGCTCCCGCATGACCCATTGTTCGCCCTTTAGGCGCGGTTTCTCCGGCAATAAAACCCACAACTGGTTTCGTGCCATTTTCTTTTATCCATTTTGCTGCATTGGCTTCTAAATTCCCACCAATTTCACCGATCATGACAATACCCTCCGTTTTAGGATCGTTCATCAGCAGTTCAACAGCATCTTTCGTTGTAGTCCCTATAATTGGATCGCCACCGATTCCAATTGCTGTTGTAATACCCAATCCCGTTTTAACAACTTGATCAGCCGCCTCATAGGTAAGCGTTCCCGATTTCGAAACAATACCAACCTTTCCTTTATTAAAAACAAAACCAGGCATGATACCCACTTTTGCCTCATCTGCCGTAATCACACCAGGGCAATTTGGACCAATAAGTCGGCTATCGAACTTATCAATGTAGGCCTTAGCTTTAACCATGTCGTTCACCGGGATTCCCTCAGTAATACATACAATAACTTTAATTCCCGCTTCGGCAGCTTCCATTATTGCATCTGCCGCAAAGGCCGGTGGTACAAAAATGATTGAAACGTCAGCTCCTGTTTGTTCAACAGCTTGGGCAACCGAATTAAATACGGGCTTCTCAAGATGGGTTTGTCCACCCTTTCCCGGAGTAACTCCTCCAACAACATTAGTACCGTACTCTATCATTTGGCCCGCATGGAAAGTACCTTCACTTCCTGTGAAACCTTGAACAATAATTTTTGAATCTTTATTTACTAGAACGCTCATGTTGTCTTTAATTTGAAGCCAAAAATAAGAATTGGAAGTGATAAATTCGTCAATTCTCTTTTATTTTATGTCAACAATCTCAATTTCGTAGAATAGGATTGCATTTTGAGGTATTTTATCAAGTTCATGACCGCCATATCCGAGTTGCGGAGGAACAATAATTTCTACTTTCGCGTTTTTTTTACTCATCAGTAAAATTTCTTTCCAACCAACAATTACATCTTTAACTGCAAACGTCATTGGATGTTTTTCCTCTTCAAATACTTTTCCAGATAAAAGTTCTCCTTTAAATCTGACTTTTACACTGTCAGTGTATTTTACTTTTACGCCTTGACCTTCTTCCAGAAAATTGAAATACAAACCGGATTCCGTCTTTTTAAAGTCAATTTGCCGTTGCACTAACCAGGTCCCTATCTTTTTGTCAAAGTCTTCGAGATCATCTTCTGAATAAGTCGAGCAAGCAGAAAAAACAAGTAGCAAAGCTATAAATGCAATTCTCATAATTTTATTTCTTTAAGTGTGTATCCTTCTCTTTTAAGCAATTCAATAAGGCCGTTTCCACCACACAGATGCCCAGCCCCAACCGCAAAAAAAGTAGGTTGAGATGCCATCATATTTTCCATTTTGGTAATCCACTTTTTATTGCGATCATCTAGGAAGAGTGTGCGGTAATCTTTTAGAAAACCTTTTATGGCATAAACACATAGTTCTTGTAATTTCTGCTTTGCATATATTCCTTGCATTTCTAGTAGATCAAGTTTAAGCTGATTTGTATCTGTCAAAGCATCAAAAATAAACGTTAATTGGTCTGCGTAAGGTATTGCATCGAAGATTGCATATTGTGCCTCAACACCCTCAAGTTCGAGTAGCCTTAAAGTTCTTGAGTTTGCGATTTTTTCTAGTTCAATTTCATGTGATTTCGTGTTTTTAGGCAAACTTGTTGAAAGTATAAATTGAAGGACTAGAAAAGGCTTTGCATGGCGGAAAGTCGTTTCAAATTGTTTCGGGTTGAGCAGTAGAATTTCTTTTGCCCAAATGGTTAATCTTTCCCAGTCGTTTGAATCACAATATTGTTTTATATAAAAAGTTGAGTCAAAGAGTAATGCGGGATTCATGGATGTTGAACTTATTTCCTTTACCTCAAGACAAAGTGCCTCAGTTCTCTTTAATAGTTTTGATATTTTTTTTGGGAAAAAGAAATGATCCTCTTCCATTACGTGCATTGTACCAAATAAATAAGAGTTTTCAATACCTAAACTTTCATTACTTATTTCATAACACAAGGCCTGGTCTTGTGCAGATGACGGAATAGCAAATATTATAAAGGTAAGGACAAGAAGACACCTCATGGTTCAAGCTTTGCTAGGTAATGGTCCCCATCTTCAAATACTTTAACGCAGTTTAATCCTGCTTTTATTGCATGGGATTTCAGGGTATCGAAATCAACATAAAGCCAGTTGAAAAATGGGCCACTTTCTCCTTTGTAATGCATTTGAAATTGAAACTCACCATAGTAGGAGCTATTTAGATCTATCCAAACACTTGAATCTTCCTCTTCGTATAAATATTTAATATCTGTGGAGTCCAATAATATTTGGCCGTTTTTTGTCAGTAATGATTTGCATTTTGAAAGGAAAGGACCCAGTGCATCGAGTTTTTCACTTATACCAATTCCGTTCATCATTAATAAAACAGTATCAAACTTTTCGGTGCTATTAAAATCTAGGAGTTGGACAAGCTCACATGGTATTTTATTTAACCTAAGATGTGCAATTGCGCCAGGGGATACATCCAAACCAAACACTTCAAAGCCTTTATTTTTTAAAATCTTTAAGTGTGCCCCTGCTCCCGCTCCGGCATCTAAAATTTTACCCCTACAATATTTGAGCGCCGCTATTTCTACTGCAGGCATTTCCTTCTCTGTTCTAAATAGGTAAGTGACAGGTAGTTCATCATCTTCACACAAATCGGAAGAAACACGAATAATAATAGGTTTTTTATGTTTTGAATAGTCAGTTATTGCTTGTCCAAAAGGATCATTTTTTGAGAAATCTTCGGTCATAGACTAGAGATATGAATTTAAATCTTCTTCTGAAAAACCGTCTTCAAAGTCATTAAACCCAAATTCGTCATCTTCATCGTTATCAGATTCATCTGCAGGCATTTGTAATTCTTCATCAAGAATTTTAGAGTCTTCTTTGGGCTTATTACCGACGCTTAGAATTATTTGTGCCCCATCCGGAGTTTCTTCTTGCACTCCAATACATTCGATTAAGAAGATCCACATTTTCATGAAATCATAGACCAAAATAAATTTTTGATCTGGCGCTTCGGTCATCTCTCTAATACTTGTCGTTTTCATTATTTTTTGCTGATTTTCATCACCAAAATTAACATCCATTAGGCTTATTTCTTCACCTTTATCCCAATTCTCATTGGATATATAAAAGCTAGCCATTTGATCTCCTTGAAAGTCGTATGCTCGAATAATAGCATTGAAAAAAGATTCAAAATTGTCATCTATCGAAAGGAGCACATCACAAAAAACTTCTTCTTTTTGTTTTGTATCTAATAATACTCTAAACTTAACTCCTGCCATTTCTTTTAACTTAATATTTATTGCGCTTTTATAGCTTTCAAACCTAGGCCTTTACCACATTCAAGCATTAACTTTATGGCTTGCTCCTCTGAATTCTCAATAACACCCTCGAGAATTGCTTCTTTAATTTTCCCCTTGATCACTCCTATTTCATAACAAGGACCGATATTAAAAGTTTTCATGATATCCTCTCCTGTAACAGGCGGCTGAAAATTTCTAATTTGATCTTTAGCTTCTACTTCTTCTAGTTTTTTTGAAACTATTTTGAAATTCTCCCTGTATCTTTTGACTTTGAATTCATTTTTAGATGTGATATCGGCATTACACAGTTTCATCAAATCATCAATATCATCTCCAGCTTCATTGAGCAGTCTGCGAATAGCGGTATCGGTAACATTACCCTTAACCAAGGCAATTGGGCGTAAATGAAGCCTGACAAGTTTTTGGACATATTTCATTTTTGCATCTAAAGGGAGCCTATGGTATTTGAAAATTCGAGGAACCATCTTTGAACCGAGCTCCTCATGTCCATGAAAAGTCCAACCTATTTTTTTATCAAACCTTTTTGTCGCAGGCTTAGCAATATCATGCATAATTGCAGACCAACGCAACCATAACGAATTTGTATTTTCGGAAATATTATCCAAAACCTGCAAAGTATAAAAAAAGTTGTCTTTATGACTCTTTCCGCTTATTGTTTCTATACCTGATAGGTTTAATAATTCCGGAAAAATATATTCTAATAGATTCGTAGTCTTAAGAAGCTTGAAACCTCTTGAAGGAACATCTGTTAAAATGATTTTATTGAGTTCATCTGTAATGCGCTCACGCGAAATGATTTTGATTCGACTTGATTGGGTTTTCAAGGATTTTAGACATTCGATATCTATTTTGAAAGAAAGTCTTGTAGCAAATCGGATTGCCCTAAGCATTCTTAGAGGATCGTCTTGAAAAGTGGTATTCGGGTCGAGAGGCGTACGAATAATACCTTTTTGCAAATCACCTACACCGTCAAACGGGTCAATTAAAACGCCATAGCGATTGGGGTGAAGATCAAGCGCAAGTGCATTAATCGTAAAATCTCTTCTGTATTGGTCATCTTTGAGCGAGCCAGGCGCAATATTTGGATTTCTAGAATGCTCCACGTAGGATTCTTTTCGAGCACCTACAAACTCAACATCAATATCTTTGTATTTAAAATGTGCAGTTCCGTAATTTTTAAAAATAGAAACTTTTTTTACACGTAAGGTTTTAGCTATTTTTTGAGCGAATAGGGTACCATCACCATGCACAACAATATCTATATCTTTTGATTTGTTTCCGAGAATCAAATCACGCACAAAACCTCCGATTACAAAAGCTTGCTCATCAGAATTTTCTAACTCTTTTGAGATAACTTTAAAAACGGGATGTTTTAAATGTGAAGCGTAGTTTTCTTCCATAAGACCCTGCAAAAATAAACAAACTTAGCTCAGCCTATTCAATGGGTTAGCATGATGGATTTATTCATCGTCCGAATCGAAGGAAAAAAGTCCCCCTTCAATGGGCTCATCGTCGTCGAAATAGCGAAAATTCTTGCCACTTTTCTTGTGCGCAGTCATTTTTTTAGCTTTTTTTCCGCCTCCGCCTTGATCGGAATCATAGCTTTTTGTGGTCTTTCCCTTGAACGACTTTTTACGCGGATCAGTTTTACTTTCCTCAGATGGTGCCTGTGCAGATTGATCTGAACCATAGCTTTTGTTCGGCACTGATGTCCCCGATGTTCTTTGATCTCGATTCCCACCACCTGCAGGTCGTGATCTATCGTTTCTGTTTTCGGCAACTTTTACGGCAATTCGTCTTCTGTTTATTTCAAAGCCGTCAAGCGCATCAATAGCTTTGGCCGCCTCATCGTCTTTAAACATTTCTACAAAGGCAAATCCTCTTGGCTTACCTGTATCCTTATCTGTAGGAAGATGTACCTTTCCTACTGATCCATATTGCGCGAACAGTTCTGTAAGCTGCTCCTTCGAAACACCAAAATCTAATTTGGCTACAAAAATACTTGTCATAGATATATAATCAGTCCTAATTTTTTAATTGCAATTAGAGTTCGAAATTAGAATAAATTATTGAAATAGTTTATAATTTTTTTCCTAAAACGATGATTTACGCACTACACTTCAAGCGGTTATGTCAATTTAAAAGTTGAAAATATGCTTTTAATGAGTGCGTATCCCAACATCTTAGCGGGGGATTGTTATGCATACATAAGCAAAGTTTATTTTTTGTTTTTGTTAAATGATTCGTTATAAATGCTTTTTTAACGTAATATATAAGGATTGTGGTGCTAATTATTTAAGACTCAAATACGCCATAGTGATTGCAAATTAAATACTGAAAAAAGCATTGGGTACTATTTCTTAAAAGCATATTATCAGTACATTTGCAGCATTAATGAGACTTTTAAAAACATTCCCTCACGAACGCTACCTCATCGAGCTTCACCATTACAATCAAAAGTATATTTTGAAAATTACGCTCGAGGATTATTCGCAGTCGTTTAGAATAGCAGAGATGGACAGCTTCAGTGCCGATAAAATTGATGAGGTTTTGAATTATGATGGGTTTTTAGGTAATTGTCTTACGCGTTTTTTATCCATGAGAACAGATTTAAGTTCTGCTCTAAATTCTATGAAAAAATGAAGATAAGTTTGTATTTCATTTGTTTGTGCTTTTGTTTTTCATGCGCAAATGATCCTGTTGAGGAGAAAAAAGTTACTTCGCCAACGCAAGTTAACGTTTTAGAAAAAGACACTGCTGGCCTGGTAATCGCATTTTATTTTAATGACAGTTTAAAGGAAGGTTTTACCTATTATAAGGATATTGATGAGAAGGTAAGTCGAAAGAATCTCAGTTACCAAAATGAACTCCAATCTAAAACGCAAGCCTTGGAGAATTTTGTGGCCAAAAAAGGAGCAGAAGCAAATCAAGGTTTACTTTCGCAAAATGAGATTGCGAAAATCCAAGAAAAGGCCCAAAGAATGGAGGCTGAGCTTGTTCAATATCAGCAGCGTGAAGGTGCGCGTCTCGAGGCAGAAGTAATGCGAGAATTAACAGCGATAAACAACAAAGTCAAATCATTTGGAAGGAAGTTTAGTGAGGCCAATGGAATTGATCTTTTATTAGGATATGCTGATGGCGGACAAATCAATTATGTTAATCCTTCTATGGATGTTACGAGGTCTTTTATTGAATTTTTAAATAATGAACAAAAAGCCATAGAGGCAGATTTATAATATGTTAGTCTCTCAGCAGAAACAGCAAGAAAATATTGCTGAATACGTTTTGTATTTATTCCAGATTGAAGATATCGTTCGTTCACTCAATTTTGATATCGACCATATAATGCGCAAGGTTGTTCAACCTAATCTTCCTGACTCCTCCTTTGAAGGTCAATATCGTAAATGGTACACCGATATCATTCAGGAAATGACACGTTCAAACCTCACTAAAAAAGGACATCTAGATCGTGTTATGGAGGTGATGAAAGAACTTGTTTTTCTGCACAATACATTATTGTCTGTTAAAGATGAAAGTCAGTACAAGCAGTTATGTACAAACTCGACTTCTTACATTAGTGAATTTCGGGAAAAAGCTTCAATGAAAAATCAACATGATGTTGAAATTTTGATTCATGCTATGCACATGAAGCTTCAGTTCAGGCTTCGTAAAAAAGAAATCACTCAGGAAACGGAGGAAGCACTCGACGCAATGCGGATTCAACTTGCATTTTTAGTGCGTGAATACCATAAAATGAAGTCAGGTGATTATTCTTCTATGCAGTAGGGGGGTAAGCCGGAAAATAATTTAACTTCTTAAATCCAGTTTTCTCTTTTTTTAAAATAACATGTTCAACACCGTTGCTCATGACCAAATAATTGGACTGTAACCCTTTGAAGTATGTTAAAGATTGTTCAAAAACCGCTTGGTTTATTGGTATGCTTGGCGCCTTGCATTCGAGCAAAAGAAAACAACGCTGATCCGGTATAAAAACAGCGAGATCCCATCTCTTTTCTAGTCCTCCGTATGTAAGTTTCTTTTCGATTGCGAGTAATCCTTTAGGGTAGCCTAATTCATCTGTAAAAAAAGCAATGAAATGTTGCCTAACCCACTCTTCAGGCGTTAAAATGATTTTCTTTTTTCGGGCTAAACATTGAACATAAATCACCTCACCTTTTTGAGTGAGGTTCAATTTTGTTTTGGGAAGATTTAAAGGAACAATTGCAGCCATTAAATACCGGGAAGTATCAGGTTGATGTCCTTGTAATTCAAATCAAATACTTTCCCAAGTACTTCGTTGGTCAGTATTCCTTTATAAATATAAACACCATTTCTAAACCCCTTATGCGATCTTATTAACTCAACAACACCACCGTAGTCGCCCATTTCTAATAGGAGTGGAGAAAATATATTAGAAATTGCGAAGGATGCCGTTCTTGATACACGAGATGCAATGTTCGGCACACAATAATGCGTAACACCATGTTTTATAAATGTTGGATCATCGTGGTTTGTGATTTTTGAAGTTTCAAAACAACCACCTTGATCGATGCTTACGTCAACAATCACAGAACCCGATTTCATGTCTTGGATCATCATTTCCGTCACTACACAGGGTGTTTTACCGACATTAGAACGCAAAGCACCGATTACAATATCTGCCCGTTTTATAGCCTTTGCAAGTACTTTTGGTTGAATGATAGAGGTATATACCCTTTTACCAATATCGTTTTGGAGTCTTCTCAACTTTGATAGTCTGTTGTCAAAGACCTTGACAGATGCACCAAGACCAAGTGCCGCACGCGTGGCAAATTCGCCGACAGTTCCAGCACCAATAATCACAACCTCTGTTGGTTGAACACCAGCAATACCGCCGAGCATCATTCCTTTCCCTGATGCAAAAGAAGAGATGAGCTCTCCTGCTATTAAAATACTAGTTGTTCCCGCAATCTCGCCAACAGTTCTGACGAGCGAGAAGACGCCGTCTTCATCTCGTATGTAGTCCCATGCAATCGCAGTAATTTTTTTTCGCATTAACTTACTTAAAACCTCTTTGGGTTGAATAGAGATTTGAAGTGCAGAAATTAGGGTTTGGTGCCCTGGCATTAAATCTACTTCTTCATCTGAAGGTGGTGTTACTTTGAAAACAATATTACACTCATAAATCTCTGCTGGTCCTTGGCAAATTTCAGCACCAGCTTCGCTATAATCTTGGTCATTAAAGTTAGCGCCGACGCCAGCATTCGTTTCTATTTTAACATGATGTCCATTAGCAACAAGTAAAGAGACTGTTTCGGGAACCAAGGCAACGCGTCTTTCTTGGAAAGAGGTTTCTTTTGGGATTCCAATGTTAAGGCTACCTTTTTTACGTGCAACTTCAAGCATTTCTTCTTGAGGAAGTAAGTTTCCTTTTTGAATGAGTTTCTTAAGTAATTCAGGATCCGTATTCATAATCTAGGTCTATGGTTCTCGTGTTGTCTGTCTCGTTGTAGATTGAAATCCATATTGTTTCCTCAGGAAGAAACTTAACTACTTTTTCAGGCCACTCTATAAAGATAGTTTTTTTTTCATTGAATAATTCCTCTAAACCGAGATCAAAGGCCTCATAATCGTTCTTTATCCGGTAGCAATCTAAGTGGAAATATTCTTGCTGTGTGGATTCGTTAGTATATTGATTTACAATAGCATAGGTTGGTGAGCCTTGTAAATCGACAATTCCCAATTTTTTAAGTAAAAGTTGTATGAGTGTTGTCTTTCCCGCGCCCATTTCACCTTTAAAGGCATAACATTTATTTTGATTGAAAAATTCCTTTTCCTCAATAACAAATTGTTCGAGCGCGGCTAAATTTTCAATATTGTGTTTTCTCATTTAGGATTCTTGGATGCCCTTAAACTCTTCTATAGACCCTCCGGACCAAACCTTAAGGTCTAGTTTCCCTTCGTCATAGGTAGCAAAAGTGGCGTAGTTCATCCATTCACCAAGATTGATATATCGTGCTGTTGATACTTGGATATCCATTGGTAAATGTCGGTGGCCAAAAATGAAATAATCAACTGGTGATGCTTTAAGTCTTTCTTTACTAAATTGATACAACCATTCTGACTCTTTACCATCATAATTATCATCTTTTGTACCAGTATGAATTCGACTTTTGTTCGAAAAATATTGTGCAAGAGAAAGTCCTATCCTTGGATGTAAACATGAAAATAAAAATTGACAAAATTTGTTTCGAAATACTTTCTTTACAAACTTATATCCACGGTCTCCAGGTCCCAAACCATCTCCATGTGCAACAAATAATATTTTACCATCAATATCTAATTCAAGTTCATTGTGAATCATCGTTACACCTAATTCTTCGGCAAAGTAGTTTTTCATCCACATATCATGATTACCAAGGAAAAAGTAAATATCTATTCCGGAATCAGATAGGGTGGCAATTTTTCCTTGTAATCGAATAAATCCTTTTGGCACTACTTGCTTATATTCAAACCAAAAGTCAAAGATATCACCAACAAGAAAAATGCATTGCGCATCCTTTGAAATATGATCTAGCCAATCTACGATTTGTTGTTCTCTCTCTCTACTCGCCTCCATAGAAGGAGCGCCCATATGAAAGTCAGAGGCAAAGTATATTTTTTTACCTTGTTGTTGTTTTACTCGTTTCAATTAATTGAATATTTTTTCTAGAGTTGTGTCTAACGCCGTACCTCTAAGATTTGTCTTGATAACTTTTCCTTCTCTGTCAATTAAGACAGTAAAGGGAACACTACCTACCTGATATAGTCTGGAAACTTTACTTTGCCAACCTCCTAAATCACTGACATGATTCGGCCAGATGAGTTGATCATCTTTAATTGCCTTTTTCCATTTTTCAAGATCCTTATCCAAAGAAACGCTCATGATCGTAAAACCTTTGTCTTTATATTTGTTATAGGTCCTAACAACATTTGGGTTTTCACGTCTACATGGCCCGCACCATGAAGCCCAAAAGTCAATAAGTACAACTTTTCCTCTTAAGTCAGAGAGCGTAATACTGTTTTTCCGGTCGACCATGAACTCTGTAAAATCGGGAGCCTCTTTTCCTATGCCTAGTGGTTTATTTTGTTCTTTTTCGGCTTTTATTTTTTGGTAGTTCTGAACATATTTCTGTACCGTTAAGCTTTGCGGAAAGGACTTATTCAATTGATTAATTACACTCTCGTATGATTTAGGGTCTTGTTCATAGTTTATTGCACTCAGACCCATTACGATCGCTGCTGAATTTTGATTGCTTCCTAAAAATATTTTGAGATCGTTTTGGAAAGAAAAGTATTCCTTTTGCATATATTCATTGACAACCTTTCGTTGCTCGGGATTTTCTTTAATGGCCTTGACAGCGGAATCATTTTTTAATTGAAAGCCCTCAACAACCTTCGCAAACGAATTCATTGCTGCAGACTCATCTGAGTTTAAAATATTACAAAAGGTGTTGAGTTTTTTACCGTCACCGTAAATTTTGATATCCGCGTGGTTTCTGCAAACCAAATGCACAGTAAATTTCCCAAGGCGCAACAAATAATAATCCTCTCGGGGTAAAACGATGTTTTTACTGAATTTCCCATCTTTATCCATAACAATAGAATCAAAATCTTTGACTTGGTTATTGTCATACATTTGGGAAATAAATAGCATATTAGTTTCTGCTCCAAATATAGACCCAGACAAAGTAACATTTGCCTCTTGTGCATAACTAGAAAGACAGAGTACTAAATTGAGGATGAGTAATTTAAATTTCATTCGTTAATATTTAAAAATTTCTAAAAGCCGTTTCTCTAGGGAAGGACCCCGAAGATTCATACCAATAATGCGTCCTTCAGGATTAACTAATACTGTAAAAGGTATTCCTTCTATTTTATACAATGGCACAACTGCAGAGTTCCAACCTCTTAAATCACTTACATGATAAGGCCACTCCAATCCATCTTTCTCAATGGCTGCCTTCCATTTTGTCATGTCTTCATCAAGAGAAACAGACATTATAGTAAAGTTCTTTTTTTTGTACTTTTTGTATAAACGAACCACATTTGGGTTTTCCTTTCTACAAGGACCGCACCAAGATGCCCAGAAATCAATCAGTACGAATTTACCTCGTAAATCTGAAAGACTTATTACATTACCATCCACAGTTGAGGATTGAAAGTCAGGAGCCTCATAAAATCCGTTGTTCAGCATGTAGGTTTGCATTAATTCAAATTGCCTCACAAAGTTCATAGCAACTTCAGATTCAGGGTCACGACTGTAAAAAGCGGCGGCAACGTTACCGAAAATTTGAATTCTTTCTTCATTCCAGTCTTCGGGCGACTTCATTATATGATTTGAAAGCACCAGATTGAAAGCACTTGATGGATTCGACTTCATTGTCTTTGCTGCAAATTCCGAAAGTGTATTTGGATCTTGAGATGCGCTTAATTTTTGATAATTTTCTAAATCATTTGCCCATTTAACGCCATCTACGATAATTGAATGCCCAATTGAATCTTTATTCGCTAGGATAGAAATGGAATCGTTCGGAGCGAGTGTCAAAGGAATAGAGTCAGTAGAGGAGCCCTTTATTTTAAGTAAATAGTAGCCAAGCCCTGGGATATTTGCATTTATGTTAAATTGACCCTCTTTATCTGATTTCGTTGAGGCCAAGACTATATTCTGTCCGCGTGACTTGAGTAACGGTACCTCAATACTGATTTCCATATTTTCACCTTCAATTATGCGTCCGGAAATAGAGGTATTCGGTTGTGAAGAATTATTTGTTTGGGCTTCAAATGACGGCTCATCGTATTCTTCGCTACAAGATGTATTGAGTAATAATGCAATGAGAAAGTAGCAGTATGTTCGTTTAAGCGTCATTTAGTTTTTGTCTTAAAAGTGCATTTGCAATTTTTGGGTCCGCTTTTCCTCTAGAGATCCTCATGAGTTTCCCCATTAGAAAACCTATTAATTGTTGTTCACCATTTTTAAACCTTACAGCTTCTGATGGATTTTCTGAAATCACCTTTTCAATAAACTCATTCAAATCACTTTCATCAGATACTTGTATGAGATTCATGCGCTCTGCAATTTTAGCCGAGGCTTCGTTCGTAGAAAGCATCTCAGGAAATATTTTTTGCGAAGCGATCGTACTTGATACTTTCCCTTGGTCAATAAGTGCAATTAGTTCTGCTAAAGCTTCAGGTTTAATAGGAAGGGATTCAATAGATATTCCTTTCTCGTTAAGATAGGATTTCACATCGCCCATAATCCAATTGGCCGCAGATTTGTAATTTGTGGTTAAAGAAATTAAATCCTCAAAATAAAGTGCAATTGCCTTAGTTTCTGTAATATTTTGAGCATCATAATCCGATAGTTTGAGGTCCTTTGTGTATTTGTTATAAAGATCATCGGGAAGAGGAGGCATTTCCGCTTTAACAGCGTTAATTTGATTTTCATCAACAAAAAGTGGTTGTAAATCGGGTTCTGGAAAATACCTATAATCATTGGCGGCCTCTTTTGATCGCATTGACAACGTGCTGCCATTCAATGCATCAAACCCTCGTGTTTCTTGAGAGAGCGTGCCTCCGGATTCAAGGACTTCTATCTGTCTTGATATTTCAAACTCGATGGCCTTTTGAACATTCCTTATGGAGTTCATGTTCTTGACCTCAACTTTAGTTCCTAATTCTTTTTGTCCCTTCAACCTAACCGAAACATTCGCATCGCACCTCATAGACCCTTCTTCCATATTCCCATCACAGATTTCTAAATAACGAACCAATTTTCGTATTTCTGATAAATATTGGTGCGCCTCCTGAGAATTTCTCATATCAGGTTCGGTAACAATCTCCAATAGTGGCGTACCAGCTCTATTTAAATCAACAAGGGTATCATAAACATCAACATCATGGATGCTTTTACCCGCATCTTCTTCCATGTGTATTCTCGTTATACCTATTCGTGTTGGTTCTCCCTCTTTTGATTTGAGGTTGATAAAACCATCAGTACAAATAGGTGTTTTATCTTGGGTGATTTGATAACCTTTGGGTAGGTCAGGGTAGAAGTAGTTTTTTCTTGCAAAATATTGGTGATTTTCAATTTTACAATTTAGCGCGATCCCGAGTTTAATCGCGTACTCAATAGACTTTTTATTCATCACAGGGAGCGTTCCTGGATGGCCCAAGGTTATCGGGCTGGTATGTGTGTTTGGTGCGGCGCCGTACGCATTAATATCTGATGAATAAGCTTTAGTTTTGGTTAGCAGCTGAGCATGAACTTCAAGTCCAATTACCACCTCATACTTATCTCTTTGCTCTTGTGTCATATTAAATACTTGAAATCAATTCTTTCATAATCAAGGTCATTTTAGGCTCTTGTTTCGCAGCAACCTCAATTACCTCTTGATGGGTAACTTTTTTAATTTTACCAGGAACACCCAAATCTGTTATGATCGAAATAGCGAAGCAAGGTATACCCATATGTCTAGCGACAATAACTTCTGGCACCGTCGACATACCAACAGCATCCGCGCCAATAGCGTGCACATACTGGTATTCTGCCGGGGTTTCAAGCGTCGGTCCAGTAAGCCCAGCATAAATACCTTGAGATACTTTTATATTGTTTTTTTCTGCAATAATTAATGCCTTTGCGATGAGTTCGTGGCTGTATGGCTCACTCATGTCTGGGAATCGAGGCCCGAGTTCATCGTAATTCTTACCAATCAAAGGATTACCTGGAAATAAATCTATGTGGTCATTAAGAATCATGATTTCACCAATAACAAAGGATTCATTGACACCACCCGAGGCATTGCTAACGAATAGTTTTTCAATTCCTAAAAACTTCATCACGCGAACTGGGAAAGTAACTTCCTGTAAATTATAGCCTTCGTAGTAATGAAATCTTCCTTGCATTGCAACTACAGATTTACCACCTAAATTTCCAAATATTAGTTTTCCGGAGTGACCTTTCACAGTAGAAATGGGAAAGTAAGGAATGTCCTCGTATGCAATTTCGTGAATGACTTCAATCTCATTAACGAGACCACCCAATCCGGTTCCAAGAATGATACCTACGGAAGGTTTTAAGTCTGTTCTGCCCTGAATGTAGGCTGCTGCTGCTTTAAATTTCTCTAACATGCTTTTTTATTAAGGATTGAAAATCACTTTCTTCTCGGATATGAATATTCATGGGTTGGTAATACCAAGGGTAATCCCCTTTAGAAATCAAGGCTTTAAATTTTGAAAGCCTTACCATGTCTTTTTCTGTTGTAAGAATAATCGTTTTCTCAGAATCAAAGGTACCAAATTTTTCATGGATTTTATTAAGATCTGATGCTGTATAAACATGATGATCACTAAACGAAATCGTTTCAATTGAGAACTTGTTTTCTAAGTGATTGATGAGGTGGCTTGGATCGGCAATACCTGTAACGAGTAAAATATTTCTTACAGTTTTGTTTTGTTTTTCAAAGGGTACCATATTGCCATAGGTAACGCTACTGAAAAAGATTGGTTTTTCAAAGCGCTCAAAGCGTTGTTTGATTTTACGAATACGCTCATCGCTGATGTCTTGCGGAATCTTAGTTATCATAACGACGTCAGCTCTCTTTGCACTACTAATAGGTTCTCTTAAACGTCCTACAGGAAGAATATGGTCATCCAAAAACAAGTCATTGTATGGTGTGGTAAGGATCAAGAATGATGGATTCACCTTTCTGTGTTGAAATATATCATCATAAATTATAACACTTTCAGGATGTTTATTTCTGATTTTTTCTGTGCCGTTTATTCTATTTTCACATACAAAGACATGAGCATTGGTCTTGAACCTTTGTTTAAACATAAGCGGTTCGTCTCCGACCTCAATACTTAAAGCATTTCTTTGAACTTCGATAAAACCTTTTGATACGCGACCGTACCCTCTGCTTAAAAGTGCTGGTAAATAGTTGTTTTTTAAGAGAAATTCAGCAAGATATATTGATAATGGGCTTTTACCCGTTCCACCCATAGAAAGGTTTCCAACGCCTATACTGTTAGGGACCTTTTGAGAAGGTAAAATATGACGATCAAATAAGCGATTTCGGATAAAAATCACAAGGGCATAAGCTCCTGATATTGGAAGTAAGAGGTACCGCATATATGAATTGGTTACTTAATCAGCGTGGTAGTCTGAAAACTCTTGCTCCTCAGCGTAATAAAAGATTCTTACTTGAGCCGTATCATTGAGAAAATCAATTTTACCAATTTCAAAACGATTAATGGCAAGGCCAGTTCTTTCCTCAATGTCTTTTTTCATAATAGGTGCTTTGTCAGGTGTAATTAAATCAATTCGCTCGTAATTAATTGTTTTTCTCGTTTCATGCTTCATGAGCCACAAGAATTCCAAAATATAGGTGAGGACTACCATGAAAACATTAATCAATGCCATCTCAGCTATACTCAGTTGATTGGATGCCAAGGCGTTTACCACACTTAATCCAATAATGAGAAAAAGATACGTCATCTCTTTTATTTCAATAGCATCAGTTCGGTATCTTATAATACCAAAAATAGCAAAGAGCCCTAGTCCCATACCAGTGTCTATGTCTAATTTTTTTAGACCAAAACATAAAAAGAAAGTGATCGTACCAATCAAATAATAGGTAAATAAATAGTCTTTCCGCTTGGTTTTTGCGTAGTAAAGAAATCTAATGAGAATGGTAATAAATACCACATTTACACAAAGTCTTATAAGTAATAGGTAAAAGTCTTCATCGAACCATTGAAGGCCAATCATATTAGTTGCTTTGTTTTTTGCTAAAAATAAGTTTACTAGCATATAATTTTATTTATGGATAAGTTTTTCTTTTTAAATCTATTTTGTTTGAGTTTACTTGCTGGATGAAATTTCATTATTCCGACACAGTATTTACTCACCCTTAATGGGCGAATCATTCTTTTTTTCATTTTCATGAAAAACGCACTTGAACGGTCTATATTTCCCTGTTTGAGCTCACAAATCACCAAATTAGTTAAAGATTTAGTTTCTGCTGCATCTTGAAATTCAATATTTAGGTCAAAGGTAAGCCTTTCAGCTTTTGTTTTGTGCACAAGCGTAATTCGACTAAAACTGTTCGAAATTGTTGAATTTAATCCCTTTGCACCCTCATAAGCGTTTTCCAAAAAAGAAAGTTCTTCCTGACTGAAATTTGTTCCCCATTGCTCTGTTTTCAATCTCGTCTTTTCTGTCCGACCTTTTTTCTTACGTTTAACTTCAAGAAAGGATAGGTTGTTGTTCACATATTTTCGAATTCTGATTTTTAATCGATCATTCTTCTTTTTATGGTGATCTGAGAAGAATTCAAAGTTTGGGGAATCGAAATATAGGCTTTCGTACTTTGAGTATTTTAAACCACTTACTTCTAATATTCTGTAATGTTCTGTCAGTTCGGGAAGCATTTCAGTGAAAACATTCTCGTGAATGGCATATTTTGTATCGATACGATTCATTAAAGCAACGGCATCCATTTCTGCGAGATTAACCGCATCAAAAGGGTCCGTGAGTAATTTGAGTCGTTCTTGTAACATCTGTCAAATGTAGTTCAATAATTGCTAGCAATAAAATCTTTTCCTTTAGACTCTCGCAAAGAAGTAGATCAAGAGTTTTTTTTTAAAATCGAAGCCCGATTTTTAAGTTTCCGTAGACGTAGAATCTTGTTGTTTCTGATGTGTTACCCCCGAAGCTACTTGATACTAATTTACCGTTTGCGGGCCCTAAATCAAAAGCAATTAACCAATTGGTTCTGCTGAAAAAGGTAAAGCCCAGTGGAACATAGGCCACAGTGCCTCCTCCAACATCAACAAGTACAAAAGAACTCAGTTTTATTCCGCTGTAGAAACAAACTTTTGAAGATCTTATGCGCCCGGGATAAATTGTAAACCCAGCCCCAATACCAATAAGACCAAAGCCTAATTCTAAGCTTAACTTATCATTTACTAGACGCTCATAACTAAGGCCTATTGCGGACGACGCGCCTAAAAGATTTCCTGAAATGATGTTTTGTTTTTCTTGCGCTTTTAGGTTTAGCGATAGAAGAAGGAATACAATCAGAATATTCGGATACCAATTAGTCATTTATTCCTCAAGTTCTTCATCATGTTCTGTAATCTGATCAGAAGTCCCATATTTTTTTTCTGAATACTGCCCGAGTTCATAACATAAAATTGCTGCTATGGTATAAAATATTGGGGTGGATGAAGACAAGTTTAGACTATTAAAGATTTCTGATATCGACATAATAACGATACCAATTCCAATGATTACTGTAATATTGAATATTTTCTTTTTCATGGACAAGAATTTGCTATTTGTGAAGTTACAAGAAATTCAATTGATTTTTCATTGCGTGCTATTTTTTCAATTGGTTTAGCTATTAATTTAATGAATTTCGGTTTGAAAAATCTCTTTTATGTATATGCTTTACTCCACTTGATATCCAAAACAATATCCTTTTTTCACCTTTTATTTTAAAAAAATAAAATCAAGTGTTTAATAGATTTTCTATATTTCGATTATGAAAAAAACACTTTTCCTCGTTCTTCTTGTTGTTTTTATGACTGCTTGTTCAACGTATAATTACAACTCGACGTATAATTCCTCCGAGATTTTATTCAATCCAGATGAATTCGCTCAAAATCCCGAATTATGGGATTTTTATGTTCACGATCGAAAAGGAAAATCATATAAGGGAAGATCTTCTTCAATGAATGATGGTGCATTCAGTACAGTTTTAGTTGAACGATATGTGGAGCCAATTCCAGTTGTGCTTGAATCAGGTCAAGAGTATCGAAAAAATGAGGTGCACGTTTTTGTTCAAGACACAGTTATTGAGGAGCGCGTGCGAAGTCATTTCAAACCTTCTGACATCATTGAGGTGGTTTCTTTTGGTACACCCTCTTCCGTTAAAGAGCACAAAAAATCAAACACAAATACCGCTACAAGAAGTGTATTAGGCACTGTCGGTATTATTGTTGGTGGTGTTTTAGGGGGGATTCTGTTGATTAGTTTAATTGTTGCGGCAATCGTTGAATCCTTTCTCGGTAGTTTGGGTTGTTATATTGCAACTATGGCCTATGGCTCTTATGATGCACCAGAGGTTAGGGTATTAAGAAGGTTTCGAGATGAAAAATTGAAAAGAACATTTATAGGACGCGTTTTTATTAGTAATTATTATGCTTTTTCCCCTTTACTCGTCCGGTTTGTGAAGCGAACAGGTTTCGCTGAAGGCTTTATTAGAGTTAAACTAGATGCTTTTGTGGATCGATTGAAAACAAAAAATAATTGGTAAAATATCCTTTTTAATATTGAAATCAGTTTTACATTATTGTGTAATTCAAATTTTTTAATGTCCTTTATAAAAGATGTCTTCCACCCAAGCTGTATTTAAAAGTTTTATACATACATCCCTTTTATGTTTATTCATACTTGTTTTAAGTTCTTGCGGGACTGATCACGATATTGATAGTGCTGTGCTCAAAATGAATTCAGATAGTATTCTTTTAATGAATATAAGTCTAGGCTTTATTATGTTGGGAGTTGCGCTCAAGCTTGAAGTTAAAGATTTTATCCTGGTTTTTTCTGCGCCTAAATCTGTTTTGGTTGGCTTTGTTTCGCAATTTTTCGCACTTCCTTTTTTAACCTTCCTGTTTGTTCTGATCTTAAAACCCATGCCCAGTGTCGCTATGGGGATGATGATTGTTGCAGCTTGTCCCGGAGGCAATATTTCTAATTTCATGACTTCAATTGCCAATGGAAATACAGCTTTGTCTGTTTGCATGACCGCGATTGCAAGTGTTGTAGCTGTTTTTATGACACCGTTTAATATATCATTCTGGGGAGGTATGTATGCGCCAACAGCTTCTATCTTATCTAATGTCAGTATTGATTTTATTGAAATGTTGAAGATCGTTGGAATGATTCTTTTGATTCCCCTGGTCATTGGAATGTGCCTTCGTGCTTTTAAACCGAAGATGGCAGATTTTTTATTGCCAATTACCCATTATGGCTCAATGCTTATTTTTGGATCCATTGTCGTATTTGCATTTAAAGCAAATACGGAACTATTTCTGAAATACATTCATCTTATAATTTTTATTGTTTTAGCCCATAATGCGATTGGGATTTTAACGGGTTATTCCTTAGCACGCTTATTCAAATTGCCGGGGACTGATCAAAAAACACTGGCAATAGAAACAGGTATTCAAAATTCCGGACTTGGACTTGGGTTGATTTTTGCCTTTTTTGATGGAATGGGAGGAATGGCTATTGTCGCTGGTTGGTGGGGTATTTGGCACATTATTTCAGGGTTGAGCATCGCCTATTTTTTCAAAAACAAAAACCTTTAGGATTAAATACCATGGAAAAGGGCCCACAATCTAAAATGCTCATTCAGCTTGTAACGATGAGGATGCCTTATGGAAAATACAAAGGCACTTTGTTGTGTGATTTGCCTGAGCCCTACCTGTCGTGGTATAACGCCAAAGGTTTTCCTCCTGGTCAAATGGGGCAGCTTTTGGCTTCTATTTATGAAATCAAGCTCAATGGACTTGAGTATCTCCTCAAACCTCTCAAGCAAAAACACGGTTAGTTAAGGGTGTCTTTCAATGCGTTCTGTTTCTAAAAAGGCAAATATTTATTCATTTATTTTGTATAGATTTAACGTAAGCTAAAATGATTAAAATCAAAATATGACTCCGGCAGAAACCTTAGTTTTCATCTCATAAATTGATTTTAAATTAGAAACATAATCACCATGAAATCATTTTATTTGAGCATCCTATGCTTCCATATAATTTTATTCACCCCTGCTATTTTTCAAGCTCAGAACTTTATTGTAAATACTTTTGATGATACGCCTGATATTAATTTATCCGATGGTATTTGCGCCGATGCTAGTGGTGAATGTTCTTTAAGAGCTGCTGTTATGGAGTCAAATGCTCTTTCAGGAAGTCATGAGGTCACACTTCAGGTGGGTGTTTATCTATTATCGAATTCAGGAATTAATGAAGATGATGGACAAACTGGTGATTTGGATTTATCTGCTAACATTTCAATTGTTGGGATGGGGCCAGAACAAACGTTTATTAACGGTGACAGTCTTGATCGAATATTACACATTCAGTCTTCAGGGGTAGTTGCCCTTGAAATGTTAAGTCTTGCACAGGGTTATGCTTTGTCCGGTAATGGAGGCGCTATTCTTAATCAAGGAGCGTTGACACTTAATAATATTCATATCGCAAATAGCTCAAGTGAATTGAATCAGGGAGGAACCGGCCAAGGAGGAATGGGAGGCGCAATTCTTAACCAAGGAATTTTGAATGCTACCAATTCAACATTCTATGAAAATACGGCAAAAGGAGGAAGCGGGATTGACGGATCAAACGGTGGTGGTGGCGGTGGTAGCACTCCTGGTTTAGGAGGTGCCATTTTTAATGCATCAAATGGTACTATTTCATTAATAAATTGTACACTTTCCACAAATAGAGCTATCGGAGGAAGATATTCTAATGGATCAGCAAATGGTGGTAATTTTAATATGATAGGTAATCCTGGTGCTGGTCTTAATGGGGGGCCTCCAGGAGCGTCAGGAGGCGGGGCTGGTGGAGATGCCACAGGAGACTTTTCAGGCGGTGGTGGTGGTGGTAGTTCTAGCTCCTTTGGTGGTCTCGGTGGCCTCGGCGGCTACGGCGGTGGTGGTGGTGGTCGTGGCGCACGTTCAGGAAGTGGCTCTTCTGGGCCAGGCGGACTTGGCGGTTTTGCTGGAGGTCAAGGATCTGGTCCTTGTTGTTCATCGGGCGGAGGTGGAGGTGCTGGTGGTGGTCTTGGCGGAGCTATCTTTAATAATGGAGGAAGCATTGTAATGACGAATTGCACTGTTGCATTTAATGAGGCTATAGGGGGTCAAGGTCGTTCTGACAATCCCAACTCAGGATATGCAGCAGGAGGAACGGATGGTGAAGGCTACGGGGGTGGATTATTCAATCGAGTAGGAAATTTTGAGTTAAACAATACAATTGTTTCACAAAACTCAATTACAAATGAAATAGTCAATGCAGCTCCTCAAGGAGTTATTCAAAATGAAGATTTGTTTGGTGAATTTCAATCGATTGCGGGACATAATTTAATTTACGAATTAGGTACTGCATCATTTAGTGGTTCAAATCAAGGCTTGATTTTATCAGTTGATCCAACTCTTGGTGAACTAAATAATTACGGTGGTCCTACGTATACCCATTCGATTCCATCATGTCCTGTCGGTCCAGCCTCAAATGTCGGTAATGATGCCTATGCACTTCAATACGATCAACGTGGTTTCGAAAGGTCAGGTATCTCAGATATTGGTGCATTTGAATCACAATCTACAGCAGTATCGCTTGATGTACTTATTACAAAACCTTGTCAAGGAGCATCTAATGGTGCAATTGTGCTCATTCCTTCTGGTACGCCCGAATACACTTATGAATGGGACTCAGCAACCGGAGGTCAAACAGATTCCATTGTGCTAAACCTGAGTGTCGGAACATATTCCGTAATTATTACTGACGGGAATGGATGTCTGAAGGATACTTCGTTTGTTTTGGATGAAGCATTAACACCTCAAATAGATGCTTTACCCGAACAAGAATCCTGTGATATATTTACTTTGCCTGAAATAACGGGTACTAATTTGTCGGGAAATGAGGCCTATTATAGTTTATCAGGTGCACAAGGAGATACTTACCTTGCTGATGCATCCATTACAGAATCCTGCTCAATTTTTGTTTTTGACAGTTTATCTTATTGTATAGATGAGTATGCTCTTCCTATTATTATTCATGATTCTCCTGAGTTAATTGATTTTTCGGGAGAGGCTACGTATTGTGAAGGAAACGAAATCCAAGAACTTATTTTAAATGTTGACGGTATACCTGAATTTACTATCGAATACACCCTTGATGGAATCCTTCAAACTTTAAGTTCTAACAATAGCTCCTTTTCAATTGGTAACGCTCCAGGTTTATATACCCTTTTGCAATTGGAGGATGCATTTTGTGGGAGTAGTATTTCAGCGATCCAAAGTATAGTGATAAATGAGATTCCATCAGCTCCAATATTAGAGGGTGAAACTGAATATTGTGAATCAGATTTTATTGAAGAACTTCTAGCATTTGGAGGTTCTGGTGAAGTGACTTGGTATGAAGATTCTTTGCTAACAGAAGTAGTATCTTCGTCAAACAGTTATAGCCCAGAAGGCGATCTGGGTTCCGTTTCATACTATGCAACCTATACCGAGAACAACTGTGAAAGCATTCCTTCTCAAATAATATTGACAGTTGCATATTGTGATGTGATTGTTCCCACTGCATTTACACCGAACAATGATAATGTGAATGATTTGTGGAATATCCAAAGACTAGACCTGGTATTTCCAAAAAACTTGGTTTCCGTTTATAATCGATTGGGTAATAAAGTTTATGAATCTACACAAGGGAACTATGAAATTCGACCATGGGACGGAATTTATGATGGGAATGAATTACCCGTTGGATCCTATTATTATATTATTGATTACAATGATACTAGCCATAAAAAGATGAACGGAATTGTAAGTATTATTAGATAGATGATTTTAATAAGCTTGAAGTTTTTCGTAAGCCCATTAAAGTCCAATATGTTGTGCACTAATCGTAATGTGAAACATCGATGACGTATAAATACCTTTATGAATAAGTGCTTTTATATTTGCTAAGGTGATTTCTAAAAGTCGATTATCTTTGTCTCCATGAAAAAAATACTTCTTCTAGGTTCCGGAGAGCTCGGTAAAGAATTTGTGATTGCATGCCAGCGTCTCGGACAGTTCATTATTGCTGTGGATAGCTACCCCAATGCGCCAGCAATGCAAGTAGCCCATGAGTCAGAGGTAATTTCAATGCTTGACGGTGCAGCACTCGATCGCATCGTGGCCAAGCATCAACCTGATTTCATTGTGCCCGAAATTGAAGCCATTCGTACAGAACGCTTTTACGATTATGAAAAACAAGGCATCAAGGTAATCCCAAGTGCAAAAGCGGCAAACTTTACCATGAATAGAAAAGCCATACGTGACTTGGCAGCAATTGACTTAGCTGTGCGCACTGCAACCTACAGTTACGCAACAAATTCAGAAGAGCTGCGTGAAGGTGTCAATAAATGTGGAATGCCTTGTGTTGTAAAGCCTTTAATGTCTAGTTCAGGGAAAGGGCAGTCAGTGATTCGAACTGAAGCGGATATTGAGAAGGCATGGACATATGCCTGCGAGGGTTCTCGAGGGGATTTACAGGAAGTTATTGTGGAGGGTTTTATTGATTTTGATTATGAAATCACCTTACTCACAGTGACCCAGAATGATGGACCTACTTTATTTTGTCCACCAATTGGTCATCGACAGGAGCGGGGAGATTACCAAGAAAGTTGGCAGCCGATGCCCATGAATCCAGAGCATCTTAAAGAGGCGCAGGATATGGCAGCAAAGGTAACCGCGGAGCTAGGAGGCGCAGGCATTTGGGGTGTTGAATTTTTCATTACGGCGGAAGGTGCTTATTTTTCAGAGTTATCACCAAGACCACATGATACAGGAATGGTTACACTTGGTAAAACACAAAACTTAAATGAATTTGAATTGCATGCACGAGCGATTCTATCACTCCCGATACCAGAAATTAAATTGCTTCAAAATGGAGCGAGTGCTGTTGTATTGGCAGAGGAAGAATCTTCAACGACTCCCGTTTTTAACGGACTTGAAGATGCGATGAACACCCTTAATTCAGAAGTGCGTTTGTTTGGAAAACCAGCTACGCGTCCCTATCGACGAATGGGGGTCACACTGAAATATGGCACGAATGATGTTAAAGAATTGGTCGAACAAGCCCAAGAAATGGCGGCAAAAATAAATGTAAAATGAAATTAAAAGCACTAGTATTTGTTTTTTTATGCTGTGGAACGGTATATGGACAAACTGTTAAATATTACCTTTCCATGCCAAAACCTCAGAACCATTATTTTCATGTGGAGATGGTCCTAGAAGGCTTTAATGAAAAATCAATTGATGTTTCATTACCTGTGTGGTCTCCAGGTTCTTATTTGGTGCGTGAATTCTCCAAAAACATCAATCTCGTAACAGCAACTGATGGTTCAGGGAAAGAATTACAGTTGAAAAAGACCAAAAAGAACACATGGTCCATTGCAAAAGGTAAGTCATCTGAAATTCGCATTGCTTATGATGTATACGCTTTTGAACTTTCCGTTAGAACTTCGTTCTTAGATCTGACTCATGGTTTTGTGAGTGGAAGTGGGGTATTTATGTTTGTTGAAGACCATTTAGATATTAGTGGTGATGTTGTCGTTGTGCCTTATGATGGTTTTTCTGAGGTTTCAACTGCCTTACCAAGAAAAGAAAGAAATAAGCCTTTTGTGTTTTCCTACTCGGATTATGACCACCTTGTAGATTGCCCAATTGAGATTGGTAATCAACTTATTTTTGATTTCAAGGCATCGGGCGTTAATCATACCGTAGCGATTTATGGAGAAGGGAATTTTGAAATAGAAACTTTAAAGCGCGATATGTCTAAAGTTATTGAAGAAGAAACCAAGGTCTTTGGTCAAAATCCAAACAAAGAATATCTTTTCATTATTCATAATGTGGTTGATGGGCAAGGTGGACTTGAGCACAAGAATTCAACAACACTAAGTGTTAATCGATGGACCTATTCTGGCAATAGCTACGTCAAATTTCTTAGCTTGGTTGCGCACGAATATTTTCATTTATGGAACGTAAAGCGAATCAGACCTTTTGAACTCGGACCTTTTGATTACAACAAAGAAAATTATACCGATCTCTTATGGGTTATGGAAGGCTTTACATCCTATTACGATGAACTATTGTTGTTGCGTGCAGGGTATTATTCACAATCAGAATTTCTTGCAAAAATGGAAAGTTCTATTAATTATGTTGAAGGTTCCGTAGGTGCGCGAGTGCAACCCGTTGCCCATGCGAGTTATGA
Organism: Crocinitomicaceae bacterium; assembly: GCA_029251865.1. Classification (GTDB taxonomy): domain Bacteria; phylum Bacteroidota; class Bacteroidia; order Flavobacteriales_D; family Crocinitomicaceae; genus UBA952. Next base: position 46,419 of record JAQXCN010000025.1, read on the forward strand.
TGCATGGATAAAGGCATATCGACCGAATGAGAACAGCTCAAATACCACAATGACCTATTACACAAGGGGCTCAATATTAGCGGCTTTTTTGGATGTTAAAATCATACGTAATAGCAAAGGAGAAAGAGGTCTTGATCATTTCTTACAGCATATGTATGAAAAGTTTTATGTCAAGGCAGCTAGAGGATTTACATCTTCAGAGTTTAAACAAGAACTTGAAGGATTTACGGGAGAGAATCTAGATAGTTTTTATGCTGATTATATTGATGGAACTGCCATACCTACTTATTCAGACCTATTTGAAGGAATGGGGGTAAGTGTAACTGATGTGACTTCAACGAAGCCTGATTTTGGTGCAACGCTTAGAAGTTCTGGTGGTAAAGCAATTATTTCAAGAATACGAACTAACTCAGCTGCTGAGGATGCCGGTTTAAGTGTAAATGATGAGATTATTGGTTGTAATGGCTATAGAGTCAATAAATCAGATATTGAAGGCGTTATGAGGAGTCTAAGAAAAGGTGACGAGCTAGATTTATTGATCTCAAGAGATGAAATACTTTTTTCCGTAAGTTTTAAAATGACGAACTACGCTAAACCAAGATTTTTATTGAACCTAACGAATGAAGAAAATAAACTTCGCGACTATTGGTTGCGTTAAATGTATAGGTGTTTTTATTTTTTGTCTACCCATTTTAATTTGGGGTCAAAGTGAATATAAAAACGTTCAAATCCCATTAGCGAAAGGTAACTACACCTATAGTGGATGCGAGCCTTCAATAGATATTGATCCGAAGGACCCGTATAAGATTGCAGTCGGTTCAATTCTTGATGGTTATCATTTCTCAGAGGATGGTGGTGAAACATGGAAAGCAAAACGTTTAGAAAGTCCTTATGGCGTCTACGGAGACCCCGTTTTGAAGTTTAATTCAAAAGGGCATCTTTTTTATTGGCATTTGGCTTCCTATGAGAAAACAACACATTTAGATAGAATCGTTTGTCAGCGGGCAGGAGATGTAAAAGGATTTTTTAATGAAGGGTCTTTTTCAATGCCAAACGGAACCAAGGTGCAAGATAAACATTGGGTCGTGATTGACCCGATAACGGATGTTATTTACATGACCTGGACTCAATTTGATGCCTATAATTCATCAGAAACTAAGGATAGTTCTTTTATTCATTTCGCAAAATCTTTGGATGATGGTGAAACATGGACGGTCCCTAAAAGAATTTCAGTTAAAGGAGGAGATTGCTTAGATGATGACAATACGGTGGAAGGAGCAATGCCTGCAATTGGAAATAATGGGATGCTTTATGTGGTTTGGACTGGTCCTCATGGGCTAATGCTGAGACGTTCTTCCGACAAAGGAGATTCTTGGGGCGCACCTGAAAATATGTTATTTGAACATGAAGGCGGCTGGACTATTGATGTCCCAGATTTTTACCGAAGTAATGGTTTGCCAGTATTTATAAGTGATCACAATGCGGATTCGCCCTATTTCGGGAATCTTTATTTGAATTGGGCGATTGAGGACAAAAACACGGGACGAACATCTGTTCTATTTTCAAAATCTGTGGATAATGGTGAGACCTGGTCTAAACCTGTTGCAGTTCACAAGGATATTACCAATTATAATCATTTTTTAACATGGATGACTGTTGATCCGTCAAATGGGAACCTACACTTTGTTTATTACCGAAAATCAAGAAACACCAAGGAAACAGACGTTGTTTGGGCGAGCAGTAAGGATGCCGGAGATTCCTTTGAAGAAGCGGTTATTTCCGAACGTTCCTTTGCGCCTTCAGGTTCGGTATTCTTTGGAGATTATCTAAATATTGCTGCCGTAAATAATATTGTTCGACCTGTTTGGCCAAGAATGGACAATGGTAAGATTACCTTATGGACCGCCTTAATAAATTTCAAGTGATTGATTTTGATCTTAAGACTTGGAATGATTTTCTCGGTAAAGACGCTCAAGAGTCTCATGGTCGTATAATTAAAGGTAATTTAAAAGCAATATTTTCCAATCAAACTTTGAATATTTTCCCTTCTAAAAATGAGGTTTTTAATGCTTTTAAATTATGTTCTTATGATGATGTAAAAGTAGTGATCTTAGGGCAAGATCCATACCCAACAGTCGGACATGCCCACGGTTTATCTTTTTCTGTAAGGAGTCACATCAAACCTTTCCCAAAAAGCTTAAATAATATTTTTAAAGCGCTTTCAAAAGACTTGAATCAAGCTCCCCCTAAAAACGGAGATTTGACAAGGTGGGCTAAACAAGGCGTGTTACTTTTAAATTGCGTACTAACTGTTGAGGAAGGAAAGCCAAATAGTCACAAAAACCTTGGGTGGGAAGATTTCACGGATGCAGTTATTCAAAGATTATCGAATGAAAAAGTAGGCCTTGTGTTTTTATTATGGGGTGCGTATGCGCAGAAAAAACGAGAACTGATAGATACATCAAAGCATTGTGTTTTAGAAGCTCCACATCCATCACCTTTATCCGCTTATCGCGGTTTTTATGATTGTGAACATTTTAGCAAGACAAACAATTATCTTGCGAAGAATCAGATTACATCTATTAAATGGTAAGTATTCCTTCCTATATTTGCGTACGATGAAAATAGCCAATGATTTATACCTTAGAGCATCAAGAGGAGAAAAAATAGAGCGTTACCCCGTTTGGTTAATGCGACAGGCAGGAAGAATATTGCCCGAATATAGAGCGGTACGCGCAAGTGTTTCAGGTTTTAAAGAATTAGCCGAGACGCCTAAATTGGCTGCTGAAGTGACAGTTCAACCAGTTGACTTACTTGGAGTTGATGCCGCAATTATTTTTTCGGATATACTAGTAGTTCCAGATGCAATGGGGCTTCCTTATCAAATGATTGAAAAGAAAGGTCCTTGGTTTGAGCATACGATTCGTTGTGAAGCAGATCTTCAAAGGTTAGATGGAACTATCGACGTTGAAGAACGATTATCGTACGTGCTAGAAGCGATTTCAATCACGAAAAAAGTTTTAAATGGTCGCGTTCCACTTATTGGATTTGCAGGAGCCCCTTGGACTATTTTATGTTATATGGTTGAGGGATCGGGCTCAAAAACTTTTTCAGAAACTCGAAAATTACTTTACACAAATCCAAGGTTGGCACATGAATTGCTACAACGGATTACAGATGTCACAATTACTTATCTAAAAGCACAATTGAAACATGGTGCAGATGCACTTCAATTGTTTGATTCATGGGCTGGTATTTTAGGACACAAGCAATATCAAGAATTTGGAATGAAATATATTCAACAAATAGTTCACGCAATAGAGGGCCCCTTTACGGTATTCTCCAAAGGCGCATATAGTGCTCTTCCTTCACTTATGACGCTGAATTGCACAACTATAGGCCTTGATTGGAATATGAATATTGAAGAAGCGAGATTGCTTGCAGGTGAAAATAAGACATTGCAGGGTAACCTTGATCCCTGTGTACTCTACGGAACAGAGTCATCGATTGAGAATGAGACGCTCCAGTTATTGAAGTCTTTTAAAAGTCAACGACATATTGTAAATTTGGGACACGGTGTTTATCCCGATATCAAACCAGAACATGTGAAAGCATTTATTAAAACTGTTAAAAACTATGAAATTTAATTTATACCTACTTACGGCGTTTACGCTATTATTGTCAATACCGTTGGTCAACGCTCAAAAAAAAGGTAAATCTATTTCCTCAGATATTTTAAATATGACTTTTGAGAAGCTTCAAGATGATGAATCTGTAACTGAGCTTGGAGCGATTTCAATTTTGGAAAATGGCGTAAGTTCTCCTACAGAAAATGCTGCGGATTTATTTCAAAAAGGCGCAGGAAATGAGTTTGGAGTGCCGAATAATGTTTTCGGAAATGAGATGACTGCTGAAAACGGAGGTAGTCTCTATGCCGGTTTTGTTGCTTACAGACCGGGACGAGAATCTTCATTAAGAAGCTATATTACTATTCCATTCCTAAAGGGCAAGGCAAACGAATCTCTTAGGAAGGATCGAATGTATTGTATCCAGTTTGATGTTTCCTTGGCAGAATCTTCAAAATTTGCTTGTAATAATGTTGGTGCCTATTTGACTAAAGAGGCTCCCTCAACACCGTCAGGTATTATTAATGCCTCTGAAAATATTATCCGTGGTAAGCACAATAGAATTCACCAAGGATTTTTTGGTTGGGATAAGGTCTGTCAGATTTATACGGCCAAAGGTGATGAGAAGTTTATAACTATTGGAAATTTTGACGCTAATTCAGCTACAAAATATATTACAGTGAAAAAGCCAAAATCATCTGATGTTGAGGCACTTAAGCATGCATATTATTATGTCGATAATGTTACCGTGAAGCTCATAGACAGCGAAGAGGAGTGTCAATGTATTGCAACCAATCAAATGGCAAACGTAGAAGAATATTCCACTTTGGTTTATGCGAAAGCTGCGAATATTGATGAAACAATGAGTTTATCCGATAAAATTTCGGCAAATGTGGCTTATTTTGGTTTTGGAAAAAAAGATTTTACTGCAGGTTCCAAAGAGGCTCTCAAATTCATTGCCGCTCAGCTCAAAGCTAATCCGGAATTATCCCTTGTTATTACCGGGCACGCAGATGCACAGGAAGAAGAACTTGGAATCAATAAGAATGAATTTAAGGATATGGGAATGGTTCGTGCGAAATATGCCGAGAGATATTTCATGGCTCAAGGTATAGATCTTTCAAGGCTAACAATCAAGTCAATGGGTGCTGAAATGAGCAGTAGAGAAATTGCTGATGTTGATGAAGATGAGCTTAAAGCCGCGAAAAATAGAAGAGTAGAGTTCTCTTTGGATTAATTAGAGAGTCGCATGATTTCCTGGTACAAGCGCTGTGTAGGTAAACCCATAACATTGGTATAGCTGCCATCAATGGATGAAACACCAATATGACCTAACCATTCTTGAATACCATAGGACCCTGCTTTATCAAAAGGCTCATATGTTGTTACATAATAATCTATTTGAGCATTACTAAGTGGTATAAATTGAATACTGGATGAATCCTTGAACTGTATTGTTTTTTCATTTAATATCATACAAACGGCACTAACTACCTCATGTTTTTTTCCTGATAAGCGCCTTAATGTATCCTTCGCGTCTTGTGGGTTATTCGGCTTCCCTAGAATTTCACTATTTTCAATAACAACCGTATCACAGCAAATTAATAATTGGTTGGGTGTTAAATCAATTTTTAAAGTATCTGCTTTCAATTTTGCCAGTATTACGGGTACTTCCGTTGCAGGTGTCGAAGGATCGTAGATTTCTTCTACGTCAGAAACTTTCACAACGAAGTCAAATCCCATTTGTTTTAAAAGCTGCTTTCTTCTTGGAGATGCAGACCCGAGTATTATTTCCATTTCACAAATATAAAGAGCTTAACCCTATTACCATACTGATTTTTAAGAGATTACCACCGTATTTCATAAATAACCTATGCTTAGAAATTGAAACTAAAATTATTAGGTTCATACTCAGGGCTAAGTTAAAAACTAAAAAACTATTTGGGTTGAGTTCCATTTTCAATTCTTTGAAGAACATAAGGGATAATAACAATTCTGTAATAAGAATGAACGCTACAATCCTTTTTGCATTTTGGATTCCATACTGTATGGGAATTGAAATCACATTGATTTTCTCATCCCCTTCAACATCTTCGGCATCCTTCCAGATTTCTCTTGCAAGATTCTGCAATGAAGCAAATATCGACAAATAGATAGTAAAGCTTAATGTTTTATTGAAATATAGATTTGTAGTATCAAGAATACTATTAATCTCAGTTGCTTTTGTAAAGTAGAAATAACTTAATGCTACAAGAGGAATAAGTCCAGTTAACAGTGCGATTAATATATTCCCAATGATTAGTTTTTTTTTTAGAGTACGACTGTAAAACCATAGTGCTAGAATACAAGCGGAATTCAAAAAAAGAAACCAAAAAGAGTTGTGTTCTATTGAGAGATAAAGTCCTATGAGAATCGCGCTTAGATTGAGGCCCATATAGAAAAAAAGAGCCTGTTTCTTTGATAGGATATTTGAGATTATAAGCTGTTTTGGTTTATTGATTTTATCTGCTTTGATATCATAATAATCATTGATGACATTGCCACCTGAAGCCACTAGCAATGTCCCTATTGTGAAAAAGACAAAGTCAAAGAAATCGAGCCTCAGTATGGGGTTTGCAGTAATTATCTTTGTATATACTCCGAGCATTGTAGCCCCGATAATTAATAGATTTACGGGTCTTGTTAACCTTAATATTGAAGTTAAAAAGTTTCCCTCCATACGGTTCTCCTGTTTTTCTGATGTGCTACTTTTTTCTCTTTCGTTGTTTTCAAGTTGTCGATTTCTTCAATTGAAAAAATAGGAGAGGAGGAGCCATATCCTTCAAAAGTCATTCTTTGCGCTGAAATACCTTGCTCCAAAAGGTATCTGAATACGGATTCTGCACGATCTGTAGATAACTTTAAGTTTAAACTCTCGTCCCCTCGAGAATCTGTGTGTCCTCCGAGAACTATTTTAATGTTTTTATGCTGTAGTAGATAGTTGGCGAAAAGATTTAATTCGATTCTAGATTCTGCTCTAAGAGTCGACTTATTAAGGTCAAAGAAAACGTTTTTAAATACATTTTCAATTCCTTTACTTTCACTAGTTTCATTTGATAATAGCATAGGCTTTGTCATTGGAATGTCGATATGATAATTTTGATTTATTTCAACTTGGGATAAATCAAAGTTTAGTGAGTAGGGATGATAACCCTCATGACTCACAGAAATCACATAGTTTTTATCCATTGGAAGAGGAACTATAAACGTTCCTGTAACTTCATCCGCCTCCGAAACAATTACTTGTGCACCATCGGATAGGTCATATAATTCGAATTTCCCGGGAATTGGTTTTTTACTTTCTTTGTCAAAAACAAATCCATCGAAATATAAGGTTTTGACTGCTCGGGCTTCAAGAGGTAAATTAAAGGAATATATATCTAAATCCCCGTAACCTCCCTCTCGATCCGATGCGAAGTAAGCAATTTCTCCATTGGCAGAAACCATTAATGAGTTTTCATCATATTTTGTATTGATGGGATAACCAAGGTTTTCAGGAATGGACCATTCTCCTTTCGCATTTTTACGCGTAACATAAAGATCAGATCCACCCATGCCAGGATGTCCTTTAGATGCGAAATAAAGCGTTCTTCCATCGGGGTGAATATGAACTGATTCTTCAGTGTTTGGCGTATTTATATGGTCTGGAAGTCGCTGGGCAGGTTCCCAGTAGCCATCTTGATTAAGAACAGACATGTATATGTCACTATTGTTTGTTCTGTCTCCTTTTCGTCCTCTCACGAAATAAAGTGTTTTTCCATCTGCAGATATTGACGGTTGAGATTCCCAATTCCCAGAGTTTACGGAACCAGGAAGATTTATTGGACCATACCATGTATTGCCAATCTTTTTGGCGTAAAATAAGTCGCAGCTCCCTTTACCTTTCCTTTTTTCACCATAATACCCGGTTTGATCAGCGCATGCAACAAATACAAGGCTTCTTCCATCTGCAGAAATTGTAGGTGCACCCTCATTGCTTAAGGTATTTATATTTTTTGGCATCGGTTGAGGATGACCCCATATCCCGGGTGCTGTTTTGTTTGAGACAAAGAAGTCTTCCTGTTCTTTAAAATCTACATTGTTTACTTTAAGCAGTCTGGTAAATAATAATGTTTGTCCATCAACAGTTAGAGCAGGATAATATTCGGGTCGTGCTGTATTTATTTCGGGGCCTAGGTTGATTGGATTAAATTCTTTTGGATTGGCTAGAGCATGCATTGCGAATTCTGCACTTCTTTTCATTAAATAAACCTGAGGACCTAGTTTTTTACTAGCTCTTGGATTTTTTAGAAAAATAGTACAATATTTAATACATTCCGAATAGTTTGCAAGCGCAAGGTTAAGATTTGCCAAATAGCAATAGGTTGCACCTGAGCTACTATGCATGGGATTGAGTTCTAAAGCTAATTCATATTGTGTAATCGCCGAAGTATAATTCATATTGTACTCGTAAAATTCTCCCAACAACAGTTGAGCCTCCCAAAATTTAGAATCTTTTGAAATAGCTTGTTTTAATAAGCGAATACCTTCCTCATAATTTGGTTTTCCTGTAGCACTATTCGCATAATCTGACGGTGCATTTCTTCCCCTTTCAAACAACTTGATGGCTTTCTTACTCTTCGCTGAGTAGCCCATAGGTCTTTGAGCGCATGCGCTTAAAAAACCACCTAGCAGAATCAAAATAAGGATGTAATTTCTCACTGTTTTAATTTAGGGGATATTCATGAATTTATGAGTTTGTAACGAAATCCTCCAGCCTTTGTTACTTTTTACAAACGCTACAATAGCATCCATAAGCTGGTCTTTTTTTGACCATTCAGGTTGAATGTAAAGTAAACAATTAGGACTCACCTTTTTAGCATGGTCTAAAGCCCATTGAAAATCTGATTTATTAAAAACAACAACCTTTAATTCGTCCGCCTTTTTATAGGCTTCATCGCAGGGTTTTTTAAATTTTTTTGGCGAAAAAGTATACCAATCTACTTCTGCTTTCAAGGGATAACATCCTGATGTTTCAATTGCAATTGAGCGCTGAATAGATTTCAGAGCTTTAACCAATGGACTAAGCTCATACATTGCGGGTTCTCCACCTGTGAGAACAATCCATTCGCTATCGTTTTCTTCCGCTAATATTTTTAAATCGTTAATATTTTGGCTTGGATGTTTTTCAGCATCCCAGCTGTCTTTAACATCACACCATACACAACCCACATCACAACCGCCTGTGCGAATAAAGAACGCCGGTTTCCCAGAGTGAAATCCTTCTCCTTGAATGGTTAAGAAACTCTCCATTATCGGTAAATGTTCAGCCATGTGCTCTAAAATTTGAGATAAAGTTAAGCAATTGCTTTTTCATAATTTGATAAATTTTTATTTCAGAAGAGGTCAATATTTAGTTGTATTTACAAATGTTATTCCAATAAAGTATTTCGTTATATTTGAATGAACCTAAAATTTGTACTATGAAAAAAATCTACACGAGTTGTTTTATTATGATTTTTACTCTTTCCGCTTTTGGTCAGCAAATTGATAATGGCTCGATGGAGGCATGGGATGACCTTGGGGGAAGTGATGAGGAACCTGCCAATTGGAATAGCTTTATGAGCGCAACAGGTGGTTTGTCTTTGTTTGGTTCACAACAAGTTGAACAGTCGTCGGATATTAGATCCGATGCAACAGGTATGTATAGTGCACGAGTGTTTTCGAAAAGCACTTTGGGTATTGTTGCGAATGGTAATCTAACACTCGGAAGAATCAATATGGGCAGCAGTACTCCTGATAGTGAGGATAATTATAATTTTTCTAAAATAACAAATAGTGAATTTTCACAAGACCTTACCGAATTACCCGACTCTATAGTTTTTTGGGTTAAATTTAATTCAAGTAGCAATCAAGATTCTGCAAGAATTCATGCAATCATTCATGATGCTTATGAGCTTCATGATCCAATTAATGCATCCTCATCTTCACATGTCGTTGGTGCAGCAGGTTTAAATTATTCAAAAACGAATGGTCAGTGGGAAAGAAAGTCTGTGCCATTTGTTTATAATGGGCCTTCAAGTACACCTGAATTTATTTTAGTCACATTTACAACCAATAAAATTCCTGGAGGCGGTTCTGCGGGTGATGAGATTATACTGGATGATGTTTCTTTGGTCTATAATAATACTTCAGTAGATCAAAAATTTAGTAATAGACAATGGGTATCCTATACAATTGAAGGATTACTATTCTCCAAAAGTTTTCCCTTAGATGAAGAATTGAATATCTATTCTACTACTGGTGCTCTTCTCAAATCTGGAACACCTGAAGGGCTTCAAGGTCTTAGATTAAAAAATGGAATATATTTGATTTCCGGAAAAAGCCAAAGTTTTAAAGTAATTGCATATTAATTTAATGAAGCAATTATTAGTGCTCTTTTTTCTAGGATTCTTGTCGGCTTATCGTGCCCAAGAATTTGCAACAGTAAGTGGAAAGGTTTCAAATGAAAAAGGGGAGACTTTGTTGGGCGCTTCCGTAATTTATCGTGCTGATGTGTCAAAGGGTACAATTGCAAGAGATGACGGCTCATTTGAGTTAATAGTCCCTCCAGGTCAATGCAAACTTATATGTCGTTACACAGGTATGCGTTCTGATACAGTTTCGTTTGACCTTAGCCCAAATGAACAAAAAATTGTAGACTTTACACTGTTTTCCTACATAAAAGAATTTAAGGCTGTGGATGTCAAAGTTGGAAAATTTGATAAGCCAATTGAAGAGCAAACAGTAACAATGATTGTTTTGAAGCCTGAACTTATTGAAAACCGGAATACAAGAAGCATTGAAACGGCATTAGATCAAACCCCAGGATTGAATATTTTGGATGGTGAACCTCAGATTAGAGGAGGGAGTGGTTTTACCTTTGGTGTGGGTTCCAAAGTTGCTGTTATCGTAGATGATATGCCCATGCTCTCTGGTGATGCAGGTCGTCCTGAATGGGGATTTATTCCGGTAGAGAACATTAGTCAAATAGAAGTTGTCAAGGGCGCAGCATCTGTTCTTTCTGGCAGTTCTGCATTGTCAGGTTCTGTAAATATTAGAACAGCTTATCCCACCTCAAAACCCAAAACTAAAATCAATATATACAATGGGGTATATAACGCGCCAAATCAGCCTAATGCAAATTGGGGAGAAAAAGCACCTATTATTTTAGGGGCTAATTTTCTACATTCTCAAATGTTTGGCAATCTCGATGTTGTTATTGGTGGTAATTTGAACTATGACCATGGATATATCGGCCCCCCAATTACAGATTCAATCGTTGCGACAGTATTTCCCGACACCCTAACCAATTTTACAGAAGAAGATTTAATTTCCAAGCGGGCGCGCTTTAATTTTAATCTCCGCTACCGATCTAAGAAGTTTAAAGGTTTAAATTATGGCCTTAATGGTAATTTTATGGCAATGCATACAAATATGCCCTTGGCTTGGTTAAATGACTCCTCAGGTCTTTTTAGGGCCTATCCTGGTGCGGTTTTCTTGCAAGACCAATTCATTTTCAATCTGGATCCATTCGTAAATTTCTTTACACAAAGTAATGGAAAGCATTACTTAAGAGGAAGAATCTTACGGGTTGATAATGAAATGAGCGCCAATCAATCGAATAACGCAACGACGTATTATGGAGATTATATGTTTAAAAAGAAGTATAAGGAATTCAAAAACCTCGAATTCGTTGGGGGGTTGACCTCTACATTTACCAATTCGTACTCGAATATTTATATAGGTTCTGGAACGCCAAATAATAAAATTTTCAATGTTTCGGCGTACTCTCAAATTGAAACAAAACTCAAGAATATTCTGAACCTATCGTTCGGTGGACGTTTAGAATATTTTCAGCTTAACGATTCTATAACTGCTTTGAAACCAATATTCAGGGCGGGTTCGAGCCTTAAGATTTATCAGGAGACCTATCTGCGTGCATCATATGGTCAGGGTTATCGCTTCCCAACAATCACGGAACGATTTATTCGTACCGGTGTAGGTAATTTTGGTGTTTTTCCTAATCCTGGCTTACTTCCTGAAAGCAGTTGGAATGCGGAGATAGGATTGAAGCAGGGCATTAAGTTTGGAGGGATTTATGGCTACCTTGACTTAGCAGGCTTTTGGCAGGAATACCAAAATACAATTGAATATATGTTCGGTATTTGGAATGAACTTACTGATGTACAGGCCATGGGGTCGAGTGCCGGATTTATGTTTCTCAACACGGGTGAATCAAGGGTCTTAGGATTAGATCTTTCTTTTGCGGGTTTTGCAGAGTTAAAAAAGCATGGCAAAATGAACTTTCTATTGGGCTATAATTATATTGTGCCTAAAACGCTTACGCCAGATTATGTTTATGCAACCGATTCGTTGAATCGGGTGTTTAGTTACAATTCGACTTCCATGGACCCCTCACAGGGTATTTTAAAATATAGATTTTTGCACAATGCCAAGATGGATATCGAATATTCTTGGAAGGATAAGTTCTCTTTTGGCGCGAGTGCGAAATATTTTTCTAAAATGGTTAATATGGACGCAATTATTAAAGATTTTGAGGAATTCACAACAGACATCGAGGTGCTACAAGATCTTCGTTATATAGACTTCTTTGAATCACATAGGTACGGAAATTGGATTTTTGATGCAAGGATTTCATTCAACTTTACGAAGTCTCACAAGTTGGCATTAATCGGGACAAATATTTTGAACAGAACGTACTCACTGCGACCGTTAAAAATCGAGCCACCTAGGACTTTCACCATTCAGTATACCTATAAGCTAGAGGGTAAAGTGAAGAATAGTCGTCGCTAGTTATTTAGTGCTAACCTCAATAGGTTTAAGGCAGTCAACACCGTCATTTTTATATTGCGTTCTCTATGTTTTGAAAACTGCATCATTTTACTAGTCGTTCCGCTTTTTGTTGCAATAGCGATCCATACCATCCCCACGGGCTTTGTTTCAGTGCCGCCTCCAGGACCTGCAATTCCTGTGGTTGAAATACATATATCTACATCCAAAATCTTGCGCCCATTTTCAGCCATTGCTTTAGCTACAGGTTCGCTAACCGCACCATGTTCAATGATAAGGCTTTCTGGAACATTGGCTAGACTTGACTTAATATTATAGCTATAAGTAAGTAAGGCACCTTCATAATATGCCGAAGCTCCAGGAATGCTGCTGATTTGGCTTGCGAGCATGCCAGCCGTGCAGCTTTCAACAGTCCCAATGGTCAGTTTTTTATCAATCAGCTGTTGGCCAATAATTTGCGGTAGTGTATCACGGTCGTAGCCAAAAAAATGATTTGGAATCTGCATTTCCAAGGCTTTGAATAAATCATTTATTTTTTCAGTATCATCGCTGCCGTGTGCTGAGGTAATTCTAAGTTTTACGATTCCCGAAGAGGGAAGGTATGCGAGTGAAAATCCTTCTTTATAGACTTGATTCTCCCATTTTGCGATTTTTTCTGCCAAAAAGGACTCACCAATCCCCTGAGTTAGTGCAGTCTTGTAGTACATTGACTTGAGCTTAAACCTCTCTTTAAGTTTCGGTATAGCTTGTTCCGTCATAATACCTTGCATCTCGTACGGTACTCCAGGAAGGCTGATATAGATTTTATTGTTTTTTTCAAACCACATTCCGGCTGCAGTTCCGTAATCGTTTTCAAGAATAGTACAATCCGTAGGAAGCTCGGCTTGTTTGTAATTTGAGGCAAGCATAGGTCGTTTTCTTTGACTGAAAAACGCCTCTATTTTTGATAGGGTATGTGGGTCGTTTTCCAAAGTGCTTCCAAAGTATTCAGCAAGTGTATATTTTGTAATATCATCTTTAGTAGGACCAAGTCCTCCTGTTATAATAACGCATTCTGTTTCTTCATAAACATGATTTAGGCTTGAAATTATTTCTTCCTTCTTATCGCTAATTGCGACCGTTTTAATAATTTCTGAGCCTGCTTTTGATAAAGTTTCGCCTAACCATGATGCATTCGTATTGACCGTTTGCCCAATCAGTAATTCGTCTCCAATAGAAATGATTTCTACTTTCATTTTTTTGTAAATTTTGCTATTGATTCAATATGACCTGTATGAGGGAATTGATCAACTAAACTGTATTTTTTAAGCTTATATCCGGCATCCGATAGCGTTGATGCATCACGGGCTTGAGTAGAAGGGTTGCAAGAGATGTAAACTATATTTTTCGCACCCAATTCGATTACTTTTTTTAAAGTTTTGGGCGCAATACCTGCTCTTGGTGGATCAAGAATCAATGTATCTATTTTACCTTGATATTGAGGGTTGAATTTCAAAAACTTGCCAACGTCTGCGGCGAAAAATTCAGTATTCGAAATAGTATTATTTATCGCATTTTTACGGGCATCGTCAATAGCCTCTTCAACGATGTCTACTCCAATGATAGATACCTCCGGATTTCTTTTAGCCATGAGTTGGGCAATCGTCCCGGTTCCACAGAATAAGTCAAGTACTACTTTGTTATTTCTTATTTCGTCTTCAAAAACATAATCCAAAGCTTTACTATATAATAACTCAGCACATTTGGGGTTCGTCTGGAAAAAGCTTTCCATACGCATTTGAAAATTCAATCCTAGTAATTCTTCTTGGATCACATCATTACCAAATAGTAGTTTGCTTTGACCATTTTCAATTTTCGCACGATCAGCGACATTATCATTAACAGTATGTAAAAGACCCGCAACGCGTTTGTCAAATAAATTTTGAATGAATTCGGCAAAAGCTATGTGGTCAAAGGAATTTAGATTTTCAGAAGAGGTTACGAGATTCACCAGTAACTGATTGGAGGCAAATGATTTTCTTACTACGATATGTCGAAAAAAGCCTGTCTTTTTTGGTGGGTGCCAAGCAGCAAGTCCTGTCTTTTCGAGGTACTTTCTAACCAAATGTAATTGATCTTCCCATTCCTTATCGAAGAGCCCTGATGCTTTATTTAAACTCTCAACTTTCCACCAAGTACCACGACGTTTAAAACCTAGAGCAAATGCGTCGTCAATTTCTGTTTCTGATTCAAGGCAGTGCTCAATGCATGAAAAACTATATTCCATCTTATTTCTGTAAAAGAAATGATCTGGAGCTGTTATAAACGTGTCAAAAACTTCATGAATATCTTCAATACCTGACAATCTTCTGAAGGTTTCAAGTGTCGATTCTTTCTTTAATTTTTCTTGTTCTTTAACCGGTACATAAATATATGGCGCTCCAGATATAGGCTGATATTCGTTGATGTTTTCTATTGGTGATCTCTCAATAATGTCTAGTAACTTCGCTTCGTAGTGTTTCTTTTTTTTCGCAGATATTGTGACTTTTACCTTTTGTCCTGGAAAGGTGTTAGGAACGAATACAAGTGTTCTTTGCGTATCATTATCTATTTTGGATATACCTCTTCCACCAAAGGCAAAGTCTGTTATTTCTAACTCAATTTTATCTCCGCGTTTAAACATCCTAAATCATTCCTCGAATAACACCTTTGTCTGAGGAACTTATGAAATTTAAAATCTCTGTTCTGATCTCACTATCTGGAATTTGTGATTTTATGGCTTCAATCCCCTTTGAAATATTGCTATTTTGAATGTAAAGTATTCTGTATAAATCTTCTATTTCGCGAATCGTATCGTCTGAATAACCTCTCCTTCTTAAACCAACAGAGTTTACTCCAGCAAACGTTAATGGTTCCCGAGCCGCTTTGACATAGGGAGGTATGTTCTTTCGGATTAAAGATGCGCCTCCAATAAATGTATGTTTACCAATATGCGTAAATTGTTGCGCCGCAACTTTGCCTTCTAGAATTGCATAATCATCAATCTGTACATGACCTGAAAGACCAGTATAGCTTGCCAGAATGACGTGATTACCTATTGTACAGTCATGTGCTACGTGGACATACGTCATTAGAAGACAATGGGAACCTATTTTTGTTGAAAGCTTATCGTTGGTTCCTCTGTGAATAGTAACGCACTCGCGAATCACTGTATGGTCCCCTATTTCAACTAGTGTATACTCACCTCCAAATTTTAAATCCTGTGGAATAACGCCAATTACTGCACCCGGGAAAACCTCACAGTTTTTACCGATTCTCGTGCCTGGATAAAGAACCGCATTCGAGTGTATTTTTGTTCCTTCTCCAATAACTACATCTTCGTGAATATGCGCAAAAGGCTCAATAATTACACGGTCATGTAGTGATGATTTTGGGTGAACAGAGGCTAATGGGCTAATATTCATTACGCTTGTTTATCTTTTATCACCTGAGCTAGCATTTCTGCTTCTGCAACAATTTTTCCATTTACGTAAGCAATACCGGCCATTTCAACTAGTCCCCTTCGTATGGCTGACATCAATTTAAGTTCAAATACAACCGTATCTCCTGGTAATACCTTTTGTTTAAATTTAACATTATTGATTTTCATAAAATAAGTGGAGTAGAGGTGCGGTTCATCTACTTTACTTAGTGCAAAAATACCCCCTACCTGGGCCATAGCTTCTACTTGTAAAACCCCGGGAAAAACAGGGTTTCCTGGAAAGTGCCCTGTAAATACAGGTTCATTCATGGTTATGTTTTTGATACCCCAAATTGAGTTTTCAGTTATTTCCATGATTTTATCTATCATTAAAAATGGAAAACGATGGGGTAACATTTTTTCAATTGCATTGATATCGTAAAGTGGTTCTTTTGTAAGGTCGAAAGATTTTCCTTTTTGCTGCTGCTTTTTAATTTGTTCTTTGAGAACTTTTGCAAATCGGACGTTTCCTGAATGACCCGGTCTAGCTGCTAAAATATGAGCCTTTAAAGGCCTGCCAATCAATGCCAGATCTCCGACAATATCAAGAAGTTTGTGTCTTGCTGGTTCGTTTTCGTACTGAAGTTTTGTGCTATTGAGCACACCTATTCCGTCAATACTTACTTTCAGGTCTTCTTTACCGAGAAGTTTTGCAAGGTCCGTAAGCTCTTTTTCTGAAATTTCAGTGCGTTCCACCATGACAATTGCATTGTCTAAATCTCCTCCCTTAATGAGGTTGTTTTTTGCCAAATATTCAAGTTCTCTGAGAAAGACAAAAGTCCGACATTTTGCAATTTCAGATTTAAATTCACCTACATGGTACATACTAGCATGTTGTGTACCTAAAACCGGAGATTGATAATCCACCATAACGGTAAGTCTGTAATTTTCGTCTGGAATAGCCAAGAATTCAATACCATTTTCCTCGTCTTCCCAAGGGATATTTTCCGTAAGTTCAAAGTAGAGACGTTCTGCATCTTGTTCTTCGTAACCAACTTTTTCTATGGCTTCCACAAATTTCAAGGAACTCCCGTCCATAATGGGGATTTCAGGACCATCAATTGTAATTAAGGCATTGTCTACTTGACATCCGTAAATGGCGGCGAGAACATGCTCAGTGGTATGTACTTTTGCATTATTTTGCTCTAATGTTGTACCTCTTTCTGTAGAAACAACAAGATCTACATCTGCCTTGATCGTAGGTTTTCCTTCTAAATCAATACGTTGAAATTTATATCCATGGTTCGCTGGTGCAGGATGAATCTCTAAGTTTGCCACTACACCCGTATGTAAACCGATACCGTTTAATTTTACTACACCTTTCAGCGTTCTTTGCTTTTCAGACATCAAATTATACTTTGGTTAATGCTTCTATTTTTTCTTCTAATTCTTGTACCTTTTTTAGTAGACCAGGCAACTTTCTAAACCCAAAATAAGAACGTTTGAAATCATCGAGTGGAATGCCTGGGGAACCCATTAATGTTTGTGCTTTTTTGATATTTGATGGAATACCTGATTGCGCAACAATTTTAGTGTGGTCTGCAATTTTGATGTGTCCGCTAATTCCCGCTTGTCCGCCAATTAGGACATGTTTACCTATTTTAGTAGACCCTGCGATACCCACCTGAGCCGCCATTGCAGAGTTTTCATCTACATCGACATTATGAGCAATTTGACATAGATTGTCAATTTTTACACCTTTTCTAATAAATGTTGACCCCATAGTTGCGCGATCAATTGATACATTAGAACCAAGCTCGACATCGTCTTCGAGAATGACATTTCCGATTTGAGGGATTTTTTGAAATTTTCCATGTTCATCAGGAGCGAAACCAAAACCATCTGAGCCAATTACAGTACCAGCGTGTATAATACAATTCGATCCAATTTTACAATCATGATAAATCGTTACGCCAGGGAATATTTTAGTTCCTGAGGATATGGTCACGTTTTCACCGATATAACAATTCGGGTAAATAATAACATCTGACCCGATGGATGCATTTTTTCCAATATAAGTAAAGGAGCCAATGTGTACGTTGTCTCCCATATTTGCTTCTGGATCGATATGGGTGAACTCTTCAATAGCAGCCTCTTTTTTGTATAAGTTCCCGTAGAGCTCGAGTAATTTTGCGAAGCATGAATAAGCATCTTCTACTTTGATAAGGGTTAATTCCTCTGGTAAAGCTTTGCTCGGCTCGAATGTTTTATTTACGATGCAAATACTTGAGCCTGTAGTATAAATATACTCTTCGTATTTTGGATTAGATAGAAAGCTGAGCGTTCCTTTTTTTCCTTCTTCAATTTTAGCCAAATCATTGACTTTCACTTCTGCGTCTCCGAGAATTTCTCCATTAAGAATACCGGCAATTTGTTCAGCTGAAAATTCCATGTTCCAAAAGTATAAAAAGTGAGGTGTTTATTGGCATCATTTCTGAATTAAATACCAACTATTATAGCCTTTTCGCAAATTACTTTTACCCATTGTTGATTTTGGAGTTAAGTATTTTTTAATCGTTGCAGGTTCGTTAAGGACAGGGATCACCGTCAAAGGCGAATTTGAAAATTCTTGCTTTTTCTTTAAAATAGGTTGCAAACATTTCAATTTCCTGACCGATTTCATTTTTAATAACCATAGCATACTCTGCATTTGGCTTGTTCTTAAATAGAGTTTTGGAAATATTAATCCTACCATTTTTACGGAAATAGGCACTTAATGTGCTATCCTCCATTATTCCTAACGTTTTTCTTTGGCAATTAGTGTGTGTGCTTGAATCAGAATAGAAAAGATTTTTTTTAACGGGAAAGCAAACAGGTTTTCCATATCCTTTTGTGGTCGGTTTAACGTTTTGGGCAGAAAATTGATTGGGAATTAATTCTGAAGTTAACCCATCTCTATACAGTACGATCTGAGCCACAAACACGTCTTTATTTATTGTAGAACCTTCAATGTGATAAATTTGCGGATTTGAGCTTTTTTCACTTTTTGAAAAATGAATTTCTGCATTTTGAACGTATTGGGCTATTTCACTTTCCGCAATATTAAGATTTTTTAAGACACTTAGGTTTGTATCTGAAACGTAAATAATTCTTTCAGAAATCATTTCTTTTACCCGGTTACTAGGCAGCCATGAGCAACCACGATTGTTGAAGAAAAAGAATACACCAACTAGGCCAATGCCAAACCCCAAACCATAGTACATCAAACGTTTGTAGAAATTCGTCATTTCTGATTACGTATCTATAAAATTGTTAAATAATTAGCGCTAAACTATCCTGAATTTACGCTTTAAACGTGATTATAAAAGCGCATTTAATTTAGCTTCTAATGTCGCCTTTGGAACTGCTCCAACGGATTTATCAACAACTTCGCCGTTTTTTATGAATAGTACAGTTGGAATACTTCTTACGCCAAATTGAGCGGAAACATTTGCGTTTTGGTCTACATTCACTTTACCAACAAGAGCTTTCCCTTCAAACTCTTTTGACATTTCGTTGATAAGTGGGCCGATCATACGACAAGGACCACACCATTCTGCCCAAAAGTCAACCACTACAGGTTTTTCTGATTTAAGGACCAATTCATCAAAGTTTGCATCTGTTATTTCTAAAGCCATAATCTTTGTTTTGTCTGTTTGTTGAGAACAAAATTAATTTAAATATTGTACGAAACGTCATTTTCACTCACTGAATTCAGCATGAGATTTCTTTTTTTAGGTATTTCGCTGTGTACGACGTTTTAACTGCTTTATTTATAAGTTCTTTGGGTTTACCTGAAAAGACGATTTCACCACCTGCGGCCCCTCCCTCGGGACCTATATCTACAATGTGATCAGATACTTTTATAATATCTAAATTATGCTCAATCACAAGGACCGTGTTCCCTTCATCAACTAAGGCATTGAGTACCGAGAGTAAAAGTTTAATATCTTCAAAATGCAGTCCGGTTGAAGGTTCGTCCAGGATATAAATCGTTTTTCCAGTTGATTTTTTCGACAATTCGCTCGCTAGTTTGATTCTTTGCGCCTCACCTCCAGAAAGTGTTGTTGAGGATTGCCCTAGTTTAACATAACCTAATCCAACTCTCAGTAATGTTCCTACTTTCTGTTTAATTTTTGGGTGTGATTCAAAGAAAGCGAATGCTTGTTCAATCGTCATGTTTAGCACATCAGATATTGATTTGCCCTTAAATTTAACTTGTAAGGTTTCTGGATTATATCTTTTGCCATGACAACTTTCACATTCCACATGAACATCGGGAAGAAAATTCATTTCGATTAGCTTCATTCCTCCACCATTACATGTTTCGCATTTCCCTCCTGAAACATTAAATGAGAATCTTCCCGGCTTATAACCCCGAATCTGTGATTCAGGAAGACTCGAAAAAAGTTGTCTTATCTCATCAAAAATCTTTGTATATGTCGCAGGATTAGAACGTGGTGTCCTACCAATAGGGTTCTGATCAATTTCAACAACCTTATCTAGATGCTCAATACCTTTCGTTTTTTTATACGGTAGAGGCTGCCGAACCCCATTGTATATCCTTTCAAATAGAATAGGGACTAAAGTTTGATTAATTAAGGTTGATTTCCCACTACCACTGACTCCTGTAATACAAGTGAGCGTTCCTAGTTTTATTTTAAGTGTTACGTTTTTTAGATTATTGCCTTTTGCACCGTGTAACTCCAAAAGTCTTCCATTTCCACTTCTTGTTTTATTTGGAGTTTCGATTTGTTTTTGGCCATTTAGATACTGCGCTGTCAGTGAGTTGGATTGAAGTATTTGTTTGTACGAACCTTTACTAACTATAGAACCTCCATTTACTCCTGCTCTAGGTCCTATATCGACTATGAAGTCAGCAGCTTCCATAATTTCTTTATCGTGTTCAACTACTATAACTGAATTGCCATTTGTCTTTAATTTTTGAAGCGAAAGTATTAGTCTATTATTATCGCGTTGGTGCAAACCGATAGAAGGTTCGTCAAAAATATAGCATACATTAATGAGTTCAGTTCCTATTTGCGTAGCAAGTCGAATTCGTTGGGCTTCCCCACCTGACAATGACTTCGATGGACGGTTTAAGCTCAGATAGCCGAGGCCCACATCCAAGATAAAGTTTAAACGGACTTTAATTTCCTTAAGAAGTTCGTTTGCAATGAGTCTTTGTTTATCGTTCAAACTTTGATCTATATCATTTAGCCATTCCCCGAGTTCATTGAGCCCCATTTTACTTACTTCAGAAATGTTTTTTTCGTTAATTTTAAAAAATCCAGCTTCTTTTTTTAAACGACTACCATTGCAGCTTGAACAGACTTCATTTACTGTAAATCCTTGAGCCCAACGTTGGATTTTTTTCGAGCTATTCTGAGAATGTCTTTTTAAAAAAGGAAGTATTCCTTCAAAACCAGATTCATTTTGGTCTATGCTATCAAAGGAATTAATCCCGTTTAACAGAACGTTCAGTATGTCTTGAGGTATATCCTTTATCGGTTCTTTTATACTAATGGATTCTACATCTAGTATTTTTTGAATTTCCTGAAAGATCCAGTTTTTTTTGAATTTTCCTAATGGTTCAATACCACCATTGTAAATACTTTTTGTTTTCTCTGGAATGACTTTGTTTAGATCAGCATTTTTAACAAGGCCTATACCTGAACAGGTTTTGCAGGCACCGTAGGGCGAGTTGAATGAAAATAAATTAGGTTCAGGATCAGGATAACTTATTCCCGAACTTGGACAAATAAATTTACGGCTATATTTTCTTGCCGATTTTTCATTGTAATTAAAAATGACAAGATAATCATCCCCAATACTAAATGCTGTGTTGACTGCTTTGGTAATGCGATTTAAATCAACATCATTTACGGCAAAACGATCAATTACGATTTCAATATCGTGAACTTTGTATCTATCTAGTCGCATACCCGGAACAATGTCCATGATAACGCCATCAACACGAACTTTGGTATAGCCTGATTTTAAAATTTGTTCAAAGAGTTCTCTGTAATGCCCTTTACGTGCCCTAACTTTTGAGGCTAGTATTGCGACTTTTTGGGTTTGATAGGTTGTATTTAAAAGTTCTGCAAGTTGGTCATCAGTATATTTCACCATTAATTCACCTGTTTCAAATGAATAGGCGGATGAAACTCTGGAATAAAGGAGCCTTAAAAAGTCATAAAGCTCTGTAATTGTTCCTACGGTTGACCTCGGTGATTTTGATACTGTTTTTTGTTCTATGGAAATAACGGGGGAGAGGCCCTCTATTTTATCAACATCCGGACGTTCCATGCCTCCTATAAATTGTCTCGCATATGCTGAAAATGTTTCGATGTATCTTCGCTGTCCTTCCGCAAATAATGTATCAAATGCTAGGGAAGACTTGCCACTTCCCGATAATCCAGTAAATACAACAAGTTTATTTCGCGGTATGACTAAATCAACATTCTTTAGATTATGCTCTTTAGCACCGTATATTTCGATATTCTGCGTTTTTGACAAATTCCTTTTTTCTTACAAAGAAAACAGAATTACGGAAAGTTTTGTTCGTAATTTTTTGGAACAGTTCTCTAAGATGCTTTATATCTAATTGTATTCCGATATAACAGGAAAAAAACAATAAGAAAGTAGAATACAAACAGTGGTGTAAAGTCAAGGTTATTCTGGAGTACAAAAGAAAAAAACTGAACAGCTAAAAAACAAATAAGAATAAAAATATCAGGATTTAAACTTTCATAAAAAAGTATAGTATA
>JAQXCN010000030.1 GCA_029251865.1 Crocinitomicaceae bacterium
ATGGAAACTCTATTGGAACAGGGGATACCATAACCCAAGGTATTGAACAAAACGGTTCTATTGATGTAATCGTTATTGCTACTGACTTTTGTCTATTTTCAGGTTCGGATACGGTTACAATTACACTAAATCAAACTTTAGGGATTGATACGATTTATGTTGGTCCTGCTACTTGTGAACCAGATGGTTATGTTTCAGCTATTGTTGTTGGCGATTCTGTAACCCCTGAACATGGCGTTTATTATTCTTGGTTGAATAGTGCTGGTCAGGATGGCCCAACGGCTTCGGTTTGGACGGACCTTCCATCAGGTTGGTACTACATATCTGTAGAAGATGCCGTATGTACTGTTGAAGATAGTGCATTCGTAGAGTTACTAGACCCACCTATTGCTTCACTTACAGCCTCCCCGGTTGAAGGTTGTGCGCCTTTGTTGGTTACCTTTGACTACAGTGAAAGTCAGAATGCAGAGGAATACGAGTTGTTTTTTGGAAATGGAACATCACAGTCCAGCTCAACAATAGAGCAAATGACATTTACATACGAGAATTCAAGTGCGGCAACTTACACAGCTGAACTTATTGTATCTCAGGGAACAAATTGTGCAGATTCAATGGAGGTTATTATCCAGATAGGTATTTGTGGTTGCACGGATGCAGGAGCTTTGAATTATGACCCAACTGCAACTATTGATGATGGTTCGTGCGCATACCCCGTGCCTCCAGAGCCAATTGTTTCCGCACCAAATGTCTTCACGCCGAATAGTGATATTGATAATTCAAATGAAGTCTTTGAGTTAACAACTGAAAATTTAAGTGAGTTACAACTAATTATTTTTAATCGTTGGGGAAATATTGTTTTTGATGAAACAAGTACAGACCCAGAAAATGAAAATCCAGCATGGAATGGTTCTATTTCAAATACAGGGAATGACGCTGAAGAAGGGGTTTATTTCTACAAGTATATTGCCTTTGGATTTGAAGACCAATTTAATGACGTCCCTCCGGTACGTCTAGAAGGCCATGGCTTTTTAACTCTTGTTCGAAACCAATAAGAAATACTTTCTTATGAAATATCTAGTTGCCGTATTCTTTTTGGTAACCTTTCAAAACGTAGAATGTCAAGTTTTATCCTGGCAAAGTCAAGTTGATTCTGTACCAACACTCAGTTCTCCTAGAGCCATAGATTTAACGGGAGATAATGTTAAAGATGTTATTATTGGCGGAGGTACGGACGGGGTGTACAATAGTTTTGGAGTCATGGCTTTTGATGGGGTTTCGGGTGATTTACTATGGACATCACCTTCGAGAAACGAGCTTTTTGGTTCTCCTTTGTTTCAGGACATTTCTGGAGACGGTATTGAGGACATATTTATAACAGGAAGAGAAGCTCAATTCTTGGCCTTAGACGGTTCAGATGGCAGTTTGATTTGGGATTTTTTCCCTAATGGCACAAATCCAGCAGATAGCGGATGGTATAATTTCTATAACCCTCAACGTATTCAAGATGTTAACGGCGATTCGTTTGAAGACTTTTTAGTTACGAATGGAGGAGATCATACGGCGCCCGAGTGGGAAACAAATCGTCCTCCAGGACATTTAATGGTTTTGTCAGCTGTTGATGGGTCAATTTTGGCAAAAGCAGTAGTGCCTGATAGTGCAGAAACGTATTGCTCGCCAGTGGTTTGTGATTTGAACAACGATGGAAATCAGTGGGTACTATTCGGAACAGGGGGAGAAAACCTAGGAGGTCACTTTTACGCGTGTCCTTTAACAAGCGTTTTGAATAATACAATGGATGGTGTTGTTACACTTGCCTCTGATTCGCTCAAGGGTTTTATAGCCCCTTCTTCAGTTGTCTTCAACTCGGAAGAAAACAATTATGATATCTACGTCCTTTCTTATGATGGAAAACTCCAGAAGTTCTCTGGTTCAGATTTTTCTGAACGTTGGTCTTTTCAGCATCCGAATACAGAGTCGAGTGCAGCGCCCGTAATAGGTAACTTTACTGGGGAGTTCACTCCTGATGTTTTTCTAACTCTTTTTAAAGGGATTGCGCCGTCGTATTCAGATTTTTACCAGGTAATGTTGGACGGTTTGGACGGAACTTTGAAATTCATAGATAGCCTTGGTCAGATTAATTATTCTTCAGGAAATGCCGTTGATCTTAACCAAGACGGTCGAGATGAGGCCGTTGTGTCTGTTACTTATTTCGAGGGAGGGTATTTTCAGCATAGATTGGAAAAAATTAATTTTGAAACCAATACTGTTTCAAGTATTACAACTTTTTCTGCAGGAGTTAACCTAGGCTCCTCCCCACTGATTACTGACATGGATTTCGATGGAAGTTTAGATTTAGTATACGCAAATAGAAATGACAGTTTAAACCCTGTAGCATGGAACGGAATCACTTTGAGCCGTATGGATCTAGAGGTATCAATTCCGAATAGCGGCGTAGCATGGGGGTCATACCTAGGAAGTGGTTTTGATGGTAAATATAATAATGAGACGATTTTTTGTGGCGACAATAGCGTTGTTAGTTCTTCTACTATACTTGATATTTCTTGTAATGGTTTTTCCGATGGAGCTATCACAACGAATGTCCTTGGAACAAATCTAGTTTATAACTACCATTGGTCAAACGGAAGCATTAGCCCAGGCGTTGCTGGCCTTCAACAAGGTATCTACCAAGTTAATGTTACAGATGGTCTAGGTTGTATGGAATCACTGGAATACCTTTTAGGTGATCCATATGAAATTACTTTTGGTGCAATAGCTCCTCCTACTTGTCCTGGAGACTCGGATGGTAACGCGACACTTTCTTCTTCAGGATGTCCGTGTATGTTCAGTATGTGTACTTTTCTTTGGGAGAATGGAGGAACGACAAAGCCAAACGATTCATTGGTTGCTGGTTGGAATTCAGTAATTATAACACATACGGATGGTTGCGTCGTAGAGGACTCCGTTTTAGTACCTGAACCATTAGTGGTAGTAGATTCTGTATCTGTAGAAAATGTTAGATGCTTTCAAGAAGAAAACGGGATGCTTTCATTAGTAATGGATTCTACGTTTATTCCGTACGATATTATATGGTCTAATGGTGAAACCGAAAGCTTTATTGACAGTTTGGCTGTGGGAACCTATCAAGTATGGGTAGAAGATGTAAGAGGTTGTTTGGATTCTATACAAATAGACCTAAGTCAACCAGAGTCTTTGATTTTACAGACACAGCATTCTTCTTTTGTATGCTCAGAAGCTTCGGATGGCTATATCTCTTTCAGTGCGTCTGGAGGAACGGAGCCTTACAACTTCAATGAAAACGGGGTTCTATTGACGGATTCATTAATTCAGAATCTAAGCGCCGGAATTTATACGATTGAGGTTTTGGATTCTAGCACTTGTTCTGCAGAGGTGCAGCTTGAGATCATAGAACTTGAACCAATAACTGTTTCACTTGAAACAGTTCCAGCATCTGGAGAAGGCACACTAGATGGTATTGCAGTAGTTACTCCTAGTGGTGGTTTGCCACCATACACTTATAATTGGAGTTCTTTACATACAGATTCGGTTGCGGTTTATTTGAATTCGGATTGGTACAGCGTTACGATTACTGATTCCGTAGGTTGTACGTATTCGGACTCCGTTTATGTGGGGGTTTTAAACCTAGAACTCCTCCAGGATTCCAACTTTAAAGCTTACCCTAATCCGACCAATGGGGGTGTCTATTTGAATCATGTTTGTGATAAAATAGACGTTTATAGTCACGATGGAAAACTGGTATTAACGAGAAATTACAGTGATTATATAGACCTTTCTTCACTTGTAAATGGCTTATATTATTTAAGTTTAAGAAATAAACAAGGAATTCAGAAAGTTCCAATTGTTAGAATTTCAAATTAGATGTCTAAATTCTTTTCGTACATAGCGGTCTTTAGTTTCTTTTTTATTTGTGCCTGCTCTTCAACAGAAACGCAAGAAAAATCGATTGCGAAAGCAGGTCGAGTTTATGGTGGAAATGTTTCGTATTTTGCCAGAGAACGAACAGACAATCTCTTTCCTATGTCAGCAAGGAGTATGTATGACCAGCGCGCAGTTGCTCCAGTATTTGAAACGCTACTATCCTTTAATGAGGAAGATCAAAGTCTTGTTTCTAATTTAATATCGTCTTATCGATTTTCTGCAGAAAACTCATATGTAGACCTTAAAATACGAGGTGGAGTTAGTTTTCATAACGACGCTTGTTTTGTTAATAAAACCCGAAAATTAACGGCAAGAGATGTAAAATTTACATTGGATTTTTCTTGCTCCTCTCATGCTTTAAATAAGCAAGGACTGCTCCTCACGCCTAAAATTATTGGCGCATCGGCTTTTTTATCTTCTGACAGTCCTGATTTTAATACTGGCGTAAGTGGAATTCAGGTTTTGTCAGATTCAATCCTGCGTCTTCATCTCATAGACTCAACTCAAACGGTTTTAAAAATCCTTACCCACCAGAGCTTATCTGTTGTCTCAAAAACAGCGTATGAATTTTATAAAGAACAGATAGTAAAACACCCCATTGGCACAGGACCTTTTGTTTTCAACCGTCTAAATACAGAAGGTATACGCTTTACAAAGAACGTGAATTATTGGAGGATAGACGATCATGGGAACCGCCTTCCTTTTATTGACACCTTAGATCTTAAATTTAAAACGACGGATCAGGAGGTTTTTGATAAGTTTACTTCACAACAAACCGATTTGCTTTCCAATATTCCAATTAATGAGATCAATTCTTTATTTGGGACATTAATTGATGCGCAAGAGGGTAAAAACATTCTGCATAAAGTTGAACATAAAAAGGGTTTAAAAGTAAACCTATTGGAGTTTGACTGCAGTCGACCGCCATTCAATGATTTGAATTTGCGCAAGGCCATTTACCATGCCATTGACAGGGATAAAATCTGTCGTGATTACTTATTTGGAGAGGGCTCTCCTGCCAATATGGGCCTTTTACCCTCAGTTCCCTTTTTTAACTACACAGGGCGCATTACAAGGCCTTTTAATTTAAGCTTAGCCAAAAGCTATCTAAGAAAAAGTAAATACAAGAAAGGAGATACACTTTCTTTATACATTAGCACCCTAATTGGTTCTCCAGAAGATCAATGGTGTGAAAGCTTAGTAAATGAACTGAAAAGAGGATTGAATTTAGATTTGAAATTGGTTCGACTTCCTTTTAAAGAAAAGCAAATTGCCATTGCAAACGGTCAGGCAACGGCCTGGAAGTCAGCATTTATATCGGATTATCCAGATGCAGAATCCTTCTTAATGCCATACTATGCAAATACAGAAACGAAAACCGGAAATAATCTAAGCTTTGAAAGCAAGGCGTTTGATAAGAAGATGGATGAAGCAAGGGCAGAAATAAGGCCTGTAGTTCGCAATGCGCACTTCAATGCATGTGTTCAAATATTAAATGATAAGGCACCAATTATTCCCTTATATTTTGATGATTTAGTCGTTGTGTTTAATTTAAGACTAAGAGGAGCAATTGTAAATTCGTTCGGAATAATAGACCTGTCAGGAGCTTACTTAAAACCGATTCAATAATTATTTTTTACGTTGAAAAGTAGGTCCAGTAGTAATACTTTCTGCGAGGACCTCTTCCACCCATTTCTTTCCCCATTCCAGTTTTTCCTGTGCACTCCATAATTCCGGATAAAACATTCTTTTTTGGAAGCGAGGCGGCAGATATTTCTGCCAATTTGTTCCACCAGTGCCCTTTTCATCCCCTGTTCCTTTCGATAAATAGTGAACTGCGGTTCTAAAGTGAACGAGAGGCCAGTTAACATTCACGTTGACGTCAAGCGTACGAAGCGCTGCAACAAGCGTAGGGTTTTTCTGATCTTCTGCAGCAAGACCTTTAAACTTTTTCCAAATATTGATGGGTTGATATTGGTCTGCAAAATCATGAAATTCTTGAAGGTATTTTTTTTCGAAGTCACGCAAGGTCAGCGCCTTTTCGCCTGTCTCCTCGACGATAGCACCCCTTCTCCAATAAATATTATCTAGTTGTTCGTGATGGTCAGTATTTTCAAGCTTAGTTCGAAGTTCTTCGATTACAAGGTTCTTAAGATCTGTACATGCAATTTCTATACGCCGGTATGCTGCTGTTTGGAAACCACTTGAAGACAACAAAGCCATTCTAAACTTAGTAAACTGCTCTTTTTCCATACCGAAACGCATGACTTCAAAAGACTGTGTTAATGTTTCGAAATACATGTTGATGCGATCCAGTCGTGAGATGAAGAAATCAACATCTAACGTTTCATTCCATCCTTGGTCTTGCCCAGCGGCTGAAATGATTTTTCCATTGTGACAAAGCTGCTCCAGTTCGTGTTGAATTAAACTGAAATAGAGCTCTGTAATTTGATGGTAAACAATGAATATTTTTTCATCAGGATAATCGGTCTTTGGTTTTTGAAGGCTTAGCAGCGCATCAACCTCGATATAATCCCAATATGTTAATGGGTTCGCAAAAATCAAACCATCTAAATAAGACACAAGATCCTGTCCGATTGCTGCATATTTTTTATTAAGCTGTTCTAATCGGTCTTTGATTTCAGGTGTGATTTCCATGGGTATCTGCTTCTAGATGTTATCTAGTTCGAAGGTAGTTATTTTGTTTGAATCACTGAACAAGAGGCACGTTGTCCGAATTGAAGATATCGGATGCGCAGGATTGGATTAATGCTTGAATTGAAATCGCCGTATATACTTTAGAAAGAAAACGGGTATGTAGAGAGGTTATTTTTCTTCCTCGTCTAATACTCTTTTTGGTCGCAGCTGCTCAAACAAACCTAAGGTGATCCAATAAGGAAGAACGAAACCCATTAAGAATAATAACATCCAAAAGGCCATGCCTCCAATTAAAAGAAATAAAACTATACCAAATGTGCTCATGTTCTGCTATTTTTGCTGTACGCTTAGGCAAAATTAAAAAATTTAAATAAATAATTCATTATAAAATGGAATATAGAATAGAAAAAGATACCATGGGCGATGTGAAGGTTCCATCAAATCGATACTGGGGTGCGCAAACAGAGCGTTCTAGAAACAATTTTAAGATTGGACCGGCTGCGTCTATGCCTATTGAAATCGTTCATGCATTCGCTTATTTAAAAAAGGCCGCGGCATATACTAACGCTGAACTTGGCGTTTTAGATATTACAAAAAGAGATTTAATTTCTTCAGTTTGTGATGAAATTATTTCTGGTTTGCATGACGAAGAGTTCCCACTTGTTATTTGGCAAACAGGTTCAGGGACCCAGTCTAATATGAATTGTAATGAGGTCATTGCAAACCGTGCGCACGTCTTAAATGGAGGTGATTTAACCGATGCGAAGAAAACCTTAAACCCCAACGATGATGTAAACAAATCCCAATCCTCTAATGATACTTTTCCGACGGCAATGCACATTGCAACTTACAAACAAGTTGTTGAAGTGACGATACCAGGGATAGAGAACCTTAGAAATACGCTTGAGGCAAAGTCTACGGAATTTAAGCATATCGTCAAAACGGGTCGTACACACTTCATGGATGCCACACCTCTCACGCTTGGCCAAGAATTTAGTGGGTATGTGGCACAGCTCAATAATTCTTTGAAAGCGATTCATAATGCATTAGAGTCGGTCAAGGAGCTTGCTCTCGGTGGAACCGCAGTGGGTACAGGGTTGAATACGCCAAAAGGATATGATGTTGTAGTCGCACAAAAAATCGCTGAATTCACGGGGCTTCCATTCATAACTGCAGAAAACAAATTCGAGGCTTTGGCCGCACACGATGCCATGGTAGAACTTTCTTCAGCACTTAAAAGAGCAGCGGTTTCGTTGATGAAAATTGGAAATGATATTCGCATGCTATCTTCGGGTCCAAGATGTGGAATTGGAGAGCTAATGCTTCCTGAAAACGAGCCAGGGTCATCTATTATGCCTGGAAAGGTAAACCCAACACAGCCTGAAGCTCTAACAATGGTATGCGCACAAGTAATGGGGAATGATGTAACAGTTTCGGTTGCGGGTTCTAACGGCCATTTTGAATTAAATGTATTTAAGCCAGTAATTGCCTCAAACGTGCTAGAATCTGCACGGCTTATTGGAGATGCTTGTAATTCTTTCACTGTAAATTGTGCCGAAGGCATTAAAGCCAATGAACCTATGTTGAAACAGCACCTTGAAAATTCATTGATGCTTGTTACGGCACTAAACACTAAAATAGGATATTATAAGGCTGCTGAAATCGCAAAATACGCACATAAAAATGGTACAACTTTAAAAGAGGCTGCTGTCGGGCTTGGGCATGTTTCAGCAGAAGATTATGACGCCATTGTTGACCCTTCTAAAATGATCGGACATTAGGCCATAAAATGAATCCTTAACGGATTCTGAGAGTATTCAATGTAGTATTTTAGCACCTCTTTTGCGTATGTCCTGAGATGGGGTAGATAGAAGACAAGTGACTCTTGTTTAACCCAAATGCATTGCTCTATTCCTTCCTCCTGAAGAGGTTTCATTGTTTTTTTATACCCATTGTAATTAACAAGATACCATTTCGTCTTTATCTTCTTTTGTTTGAGTAGATGTGCCGTTTTCTTTAATGGATGTTGAAGGGAAAGTTTTTTGAGTTCTAGACCTGTTTCTTCTGCTGTTTCTCTTAAGGCGCCGTGTCTTTTTTTTTCGTGCTTTTCCACGCGTCCTTTTGGCAAGTCCCATTTTCCTTTTCTGTAGATAAGCAACAATTCTTTATTGCGATTGACAACTAATGATCCAGCTCTTTTTTGCATTCCGTTAATTTTAGAACGAATTTAGTTTATACCAACAACGGCTTATCATTAAAAGTGTTGGACTTTCAACAATAAAATGTTTAAATAGGTCAAAAGCGCTAGGGGTTCTAATTTTAGATCTCTTTGTTTAATAAAGTCTGTGTTGGGAACGCAAAGTCTAAACCAGCAGCTGTAAATCGGGTTAAAACTTCTTTACTTATCGTGTTTTGAGAATCCAACCAATGCGCCTCTGGTTTGACATAATAAATAAATAAAATCCCAAGTGCAAAATCCCCGAAGTCTTTAAAGCCAGCAGAACAGTCATCTTCTAGTATTGCCGAATTATCGGCTACGATTTGTCTTAGAAGATCAACTCCTTTCTGCATTCCTTCTTGGTCTGTGTCATAGGTTAAACCAAGATTTAAAACCACTTTAAGTGCGGGTTGTGAAGTTACATTGACAACACTGTTGTCAGTAAATGTACTGTTAGGAATTGTAACGATACGTCCTTCAAGTGTTCTAATTCTGGTGCTTCTCAAGCCAACTTCTTCAACGATACCGTCAAAACCTTGAATCTGGATTCTATCTTGGATTTTAAAAGGCTTGTCCAAGAAAATCATAATGCCTGCAAAAATGTTTTTTACTGAATCTTGTGCTGCGAGCGCGAGCGCTAATCCACCAATTCCAAGACCAGCAATCATTGCGGTAATATCAAAACCAATATTATCTAAACCAATGATCACCCCAAATGTCCAAATAACACCTTTAACGGCCTTTGAAATAATAGGTAATATATAGTTATCTGCACCGCCTTCTGATTTCTCAATAATGGGTTGGACCACTTCCGTAACTAAGGCATCAAATACCCGAGAGACAATAGAAGTTAAGGTAAGAACAGCAGCAATAGAAGCAATCCCTTCTAAAACATTAAGAATGACTTTGTTGTCAATTTTGATGTAATGAATCGCTATCCAGTAACCAAAAATCAAAATGGAATATCGAATAGGTTTTTCCAATTTATCGATGAGTACATCGTCTAAATTGGTCTTCGTTTTTGCCGTGAGTTTTCTTAAAATGTTAGAAAGAATCCAGTAAACAATTTTTGTCGCAACAAAAGTCCCTAAAATAATCCCTATTGCAATAGCCCAGACTTCAACTGTATTTCCTAAAAAGTGGTAGTCTAAAAATTCCATATTCTTCTTTTATAATTAGTTATATAAGTGATCTCTTTTATTTAAGCACTCAAAGATAAGTAGGATTCTCTAATTAACGACACTAAGTTTTATGAATGCCTTTACACGGAGTCATTATTTTCATCCTCAAACGACTCTTTTAATTCACCCATTTTACCATTTTGAAAGTCGAAAAGTGCTTCTTTTATTTCACTTTGCGTATTCATTACAAAAGGACCATATGACGCAATAGGCTCTCCAATAGGCTCCCCTGCAAGAACGATGAAACGAGTCGAGGTTGTTGCGGATATTTCTAAAACACCACCATCATTATTGAACCAAATCATATCTTTAGCGCCTGATTGTTCACTGTTAATAATAAGTGTTCCGTTTAAAATATAAATTAAAGAATTGAATGTTTTTGGTAGCGGAATTTTTAATGATGCACCTTTATCTGCTTGAATGCGAAGTAGCGTCTGAGGACTGTAGGTTTTGGCGGGTCCTTTTATTGATTCAAATATGCCTGAAACGACAGCTATTTGTGCCTTCTCTTTTTTAATTACAGGTGTATCATTTGCAGTTATAGGTAGGTAATAAGGGGGTTCCATTTTATATTTTGCAGGCGTATTCACCCAAAATTGTATAAACTCTTGACGTCCTCCATTTTTCACCAAATCAATACCAGGGCGCTCACTGTGTACTATACCATTTCCAGCATGCATCCATTGGGTTCCTCCTTCTGAAATCACAGCAGTATTCCCAATAGAGTCTTGATGCCTAACACTTCCTTCAAAAATAAAAGTAACTGGTGAAAACCCTCTATGTGGATGAGGCCCAACACCCAATTCGTTTTGTTTTTTTCCAGTCTCTAGGAACGCGTCCCAGTGATGTATTAACATAAAAGGGTCAATAAGGTTAACCAACTTAGTAGGAAGCGGCTGATCCAAAAGATGACCACCCATATTTACACGTTGTGCTGGGATTATTTTTCGTATGCTTCTGTTATTCATTTTATATCATTCTTTTTGCTTTCCCAAGGTTATTTTGTAATCCTCTAAGTTGCCTTTGATTTTTAGATTGAGATATTTTGTTTTTCTTTTTGGATCAACTTCAATTATTTCGTCTTCAATCAAGGCCTTACCTTCGCCTTGCTTGGTTCCAATTACTTTATTTCGTGCACCTTGCTTAATAACGGACCACGGAATCTTCAAGAAGTATTCCATATTAAGCTGTAAATCTTGTGTGCCTGATATTTCAAAATGACCAAGCGTTGATTCTATCGTCATTTTAGGAATCGTTAGTAAACCATTTGTGATATCCATATGGTTTTGTAGTGTATCAAAACGAACAGAATTTAGATTTTTATCTCCAAAGTAATCCGCTAAAAGTGACATGTACTCGTAGTTTTCTAGTCGCCCATCTATGACCTGAAGATCCATGTGTATTTCAGATTGATCTAGGTTCGGTACCATATCGGGATAAACTCTAATTTTACCCGTAATAAGCGTGTTGAGTTTTCCGTGAAGGTTTTCTGAGACTAAGGCATCTTGACCGAAGTTTTCAAATTTGAACATGAGTTTATCCATAGAAACATTTTCTAATTTAAGCTTCGGTTTTAAATAGATATGTTTAGCATCACTTCCATTAAAGTACCCGGACATGCGCACATTTCCACCGGCAGCAGCTAAGTCTAAAGTGTCTACGTATACAAAGTGATTTTCCGTAGTACGAAGTCTCGCATGAATTTTTTGTAAATCAATTCTATGATAAATAAAATGTCCAACATCAGCATCTATCGTCATTGCTGTAAAGGGTAATTCATAAATATTGAAAACTTCTCTATGCTCTTGAGTCTTCTGTAAGTCCGAGCTTGTACGTTTTAAAGTGGCTTGTGGTTTTTGGGATGGAAGTTGAAAATTAAAGAGTTGGTCAAAGTCAATATAATTGGCTTTTAAACCAATGTGATTATCTCTTTTTCGAATACGAGGATTATTTCCAAAATAATAATTAATATCTAGGTCAAATACTGTTCTCCCTAACTTTCCTTTAAAATCTTTTACCATCAAATGTTCATCCTCATAATGAAAACGACCGCTAAAGTTTTCAAAACGCATGGGATGTACGTGCATTTTAGCAGTTAAACGATCCAATGTCAGATCTAGGGATTGTAAAGAAGAGGCTTTATAGTGCATACTTGATTTAAGGTGAAGTATTAGGCCATCAACTTCTTCGTGTCTGTAATCTTTAGGAACGTAATTTTCTCCGCCGTACGAAAATAAATCTTCTAAACGGAGCAGGTCAGAATTTAAAGTGAGATCAATATCCACATCACCATCTAAAACATCTTTCATCCAAAAGCCATAATCATGCGCCAAACCATTAAGGTGAAAATCGGAGCCATCAATAAAACCGGTAAAGGCCTTGATTTTTAAATCCTCATCTCCAATTAAGAGGTCGACATGGAAATCATGTAATTCATGGGGGTAATGCTTGAGCTCGGCATGTAGGTTATCTATGAAGAATTCTCCAACAGGAAGATGTTCTGATTCTGTAAAAGCACGGGCTGAGGATTTGAATGAAAATCCAACATCTAAATTTTCTATTCTTTCATCGACACCACTACTGTCTTGTTTTGAATATTTTGTTATTTCCGAGAGGTCTAAGGTCTTGGACCGTATTTCAAGGTGCGCTAAAACAGGCGTACTACTATGATGCACTATAGCTGGGAGGTCAGAAATAGCGCCTTGGATTGAAAGGTCTGAGTTACCAAATTCCATATCAAATAAATCAAGAACAGCTTCTTTACCATTCATGATAAGATGCATGTCTAAATCTTCTAGAGGTACTGGAAGGTCTGAAGATTTAAGGCTTAAATCTTGAATTTTTAACTCACTGAAATAGGCTTGGTTTAGGTCGTTCAATGCAAGTTCCGGACGGTCTAAATCAACGATATCATGAAACCGCATCTCAAGTTGCGCACTGCCTGAGGCCTCTAAATCTTTTAGGTTTAAAAACTTCGTTAGAAAACCCACATTGAAATCTGCATTGAGCTCCATGTCAACTTCAGGATTTTCAAAGTTTTTAACAGAAACGGATCCTATAAAATTTCCAGTTTCGAGTTTTGCACGCATCCCTGTGATTGAGAACGCCATGGTTTCTAGATTACGGTTTTTACCATTTGTAAAATGACCTTTAAACCCAAGATTGTCTATACGTTTTTTCTCTCCTATATTTTCAAGAAAAGCTTCATTTGCTCCGAATTTTGCATCAATAAAAGGCATGACACCATGTAATGTAGGTCCTTTTACAATAGCATTGAAATAAATGTCGCCGGCATTTTTATAGCGCTCCAAAACAGGAATCAAATCAGAAGGTGCAAAAGCGATCAGCATATCGAAATTTGATTTTTTGCCGCTTATAGATAAATCCAAAGTAACCTCATTTTTAAGGTCAATAGACCCCACTAAATCAAAGTCACCGTGCTCCATTTTAATACCAGAAGGCTTTAGGTCGAGCATTTGAGATTTACTATTAAATGCGAGGTCCGTATGAAATTCAAAGTGCTTTTTGTTGATGTATGTTGTATCACCGTTATCAATTACGTTCAACTCAAATTCGGTATCTATATGTGCGTTAATGAGGTCGCCAGAAGTTTGAAATCCACCTTCTGCATTGTAAATAAACGTTTCAACATCCACATTAGTGGTTTCATCAAATTTGTGAATGTCTATATTTTTAAGTGTGATCTTTTGAAGGTGAATATCTAACGGAGCATCAGATACTGTGGTATCATTTGTTGTCAATGCATTTTGTAAATTAAGCGTCCCGTCTTCGTGCAGAATGAGGTTCAAATAACCTTCCTCAATAATTAAGTCTTTGATATCATAATTTCCGGAGAGTAGATCCCAAATATTGAAGCCAGCATAAATATCAGCGACATTTAGGAGTCTCTCGGCGCCGAGTTCTTTTGATTCATAAACACTGACATCATCAATTTTTATTGATATATATGGGAAATTAGCAAAGGGCTCCAAGTGTGTATCCCCAACTTTTAATTCCCCCTTGTAGGTTTTGTTTAGCGCTAGAAGTTCACCTTGGATTAAAGCGTCTTGTTTGCTGTATACAACAAGGAGTAAAAGACTAAAAAGTAAAAGAGGAAACAGTAGGATTATTGCTGCGATTCGCCACCAAAATTTTTTACTTTTTAAAAGAGTCCGCTTCATGAAATAAATAAGGTGCGCTAAAGATATGGTTATATATTAAAATGGCTTGGGATTAATCCCAAACCGTTCTAACCTAGAAACGGTAAAACATGTATTTTATTTTTTCGTTGCCCGTTATGATTCCACCATCATTGGATTTTAATTGTCTTGAGCAAACTTGTTCAGTTTTTATTTATAAGCTCGCGTGCGAACCATCGCAGTAGGGAGGATTTTTAGTTTGTTTACAACCACAAATTGCCGCAGGTTTAGTTTCCTCTGCGGTGAAGATATGGGGCGTAAATTCAGTGCCTACATGTGCACCATTGCACCATGGTTGGTTTTCAGATTTTCCGCATGAACACCAGGCATACCTTTTTCCTTTTTCTAATTGTTCCATTGAATTTTATTTTCACAAAAATCAATAATTCTAAAGTTTGAAGCATTAACCTAAATTAAGAAGTCATATTCCTTTTATGGAGGAACGCATTTTATCCCCTTTGGCTTTACTTAAGGCTTCAGGCGTAATGCCCAGGAAAGAAGCAATCATTTTTTGAGGAACCCTCTGCACGATATCCGGATAGGTTTTGAGGAACGCCTCGTAACGCTCTATGGCGGAAGCGCTCATTAAACGGATGACCCTATTTTGTAAAACAGAGATGCGTTTAGCTAATACGATTGGATCTACGGAAGAAACATCTCTTTCTTTAACAATAACGATGCTGTCCTCAATAGCCTCAATAAATAATTCAGAAGCCTCTTCAGGTGCAATAGCATCAGCAACAATCCATCCTTCAGGTGCAAAAAGGAAAACATGTTCTTTTCCTTTAGCATCAATTGAAAAGCTTCGGAGCAGACCAGATTCAACCTCATATACCATTGTATTTACATCTCCTTTGTGTTGTAGTAGCGTACCCTTTTTAATAGAGATTTTTTTCATAAAAGGTTTATTTTATTTCTTCTTGAATCAATTTTACGAGAACACTGTCTCTTCTTAACTGGCCGTCAACTAGGTTGAGGTAAAATTTATGAAGTTCTCCTTTTAAAGCAAGTTTTTCCATGATGTGCGGTTCGATATTTTTATGTCTCATTGTAGAGGGAACCACATAGCCCATAAATATATCCATTTCTTTAGAACGGGTTGTGTTATAGATATAATACTCTTGCAAGATGCCTTCTTGATTTGTATAACCCTCTATTTTTTTTAAAAATTCATGAATCGTGTATTTCTTCTGTAAACGTTCAACGACTTCCTCATTCTCGATAAGTTCAATCAGCCCGCTATTTTGAAGCCCTCGATATTCTTCTTGATTGTCAACAAAAATAGTATTACAAAATATGGCCATCGTTAGATGATAACCAATTGAATCTTTTGAGTAGTTCTCTAGGGAATCTTTTCTTTGGTATAGCCATCTTCCCGAATTAATTGCTTGCTGGTTTGCTTTTTTGTTGAATTTAAAATCATTTTGGTCAACCTCTATATTTTTCAGCACACGACGTAAAGATTGATTTTTTAAGTCCTCTTTATATGATAATGCATTTTGCTTCTCCATGTAAAAGGAAATTGAAATACCCAAGATGATGACGATAATTTCAAGGCTATATTTTATGGCAAGTTTTTTCATTTAGCTAAGTTAATGGTATTGATTTGTTCTCATTCAAATGCGCTGCTTAGGCCGCTTACTTTGTGTCAAATTTACACATGCTTATAACTGTAACACCTTAAAAACAAATAAGATAACACAGATTAATTTTATTTAAAAATTCTTTGTTAATCTAAAATAATGAGTACTTTTGCGCCCTGAAATATTAAAATATTGAGTATGAAAATGTCTTTAATTACATTATTTACGGGTTTAACAATGACCCTTTTTGCCCAAGTTCCAAATTGGAATCAGTACACATGTGAAGGTGATCAATATAGCATGTATACTGAGTTCTCAAAGGGAAAAGCGGTTGTTCTTCATTTTTCCAGTCTTTGGTCTGCAGGAAGTATTTTAGGTGCTCAAGACGCAGAGAGTCTATGGCAAAACATGATGTTAGAAAATGTCAAGGTTTTTGGTTTTATTCACCAAGACCAGGATTTCAATGTGGCAGATTGTGATGATTTGAACCAATGGGAATCCGCTCAAGGGACAAGCTATCCAAGTTTTGTAAACATCGAGAATGTTCTTAACGAATACGTATCGAAGTATACTTTAAGCGGTGCTACAACACTACCTTGGTTTTTATTGTTCTTCCCGAATGATGAAAACCTGGAGAACAGCACACTCGCTTATAGCGGTCATGATATAAACGCTTTAAATCATATTTTATATGATCAGTGGGTTCAAGGTGCGGTTATAGCCGAGCAAACAATAGTATCGAAAAAGATTGTGAGAATTTTGGATATGCTCGGTAGAGAAACTGCATTTAAAGCGAATACAATGCAGGTTTACGTTTATTCTGATGGGTCTACGAAAAAGATATTTTCTACAGTTGAATAACTGAATGATGATCTCATTCAAAAGCCCTGCCCTTTGGTAGGGCTTTTTTTGTGCTTGAAACGAAATTAATCTAGATTAATGTTTCTTCCCCATGAATAAGTCACTTTTGGGCATTGAAAATTTAAACACAGTAAAAAAAAGATTATGAAAAAAATATTTTTATCTCTTGCAGTCGTGGGTATAGTGATGAGCTCATGTACAGATAATGGAAGAAAAGTTGAAGCAAATGAAGCCCAAGCTATCGAAGTTGTAAAATCAGAAGCAACAATTGAGCTTACCTCTGTAGGTAACGGAAGCCATGTTGACTGGAGAGCATCTCACCTCGGGGGCGCGGCGCCAAGATTTGGAAAAATCAGCCTAAAAAGCGCCACTGTTTTAGTAAACGATGGTGAAATGACAAATGCAACATTTGTAATGGACATGGCTGCATTTACGGTAGATAATTTTGGTGATGATAAAAAGTCTCAAGCCGAATTAACAGGACATTTACAAAGTCAAGACTTCTTTGAAATTGAAAAATTTCCGACAACAACCTTTGACTTAGCACGTATAAACCCAACGAAAACGGATGGGTTTAATTCAGAAATTACAGGAAACTTGACAATAAAAGGCGTGACCAAAAGCATTACGTTTAAGGCTAATGTATCTGTGACGGCCGATAAGGTTTCTATTGTATCAGAAGATTTTGCTGTTGACAGAACAGACTGGGGTTTATTGTATAACGTAGAAGGGACTGAAGGTGTCCCAGCTGACTACTTAATTGCGAATGATATCGGTTTTACAATTGACGTAAATGTTTCTAAATAATTCGGCATTGGCATAAATAGACTGTAGTTTTTTGATGAAAACAGCCGTGCCTTAGGGTATGGCTGTTTTCTTTTAGGTATTTAGAAAAATATAGGTATTGAGTAAGAGATAAAATAGAGCAGGAAGAGAAACCCACAAGCTATCCTTTGACTTCACTCTTACGGCCAAACCACAAAACATGAGTAGCGCAAGACCCAGCGAAGAGGCACTCCATAAAGGCGTATAAATAAAACCTAGCAGTAGGCCGGTAGCACCAAGAAATTGACAGACGACAATTACACGACCTAAATTTTGCATGCCCAATCGCTTCAATTCATCTTTCATCCTGGCGGAGATGAAGTAGTATATTGAGTAAAAAAAGAAAGAAATGCTCGAGAATAGAATGCAGATTCTAAATATGTCCATTCTAGCTTAGTTCATGGCTTCAAATGCGATAAATCCACATAATACCAACAAAATAAGTGAGGGAAGGTGCTTGATAAAGGTGTTCTTAATTTTGAAGTGAAATCCTTGGGCAGAAACCATAAAGAACCCCATTAGCAATGCTGCAGGCAATAATACTGCCGGGAACCAAATCCCTGTTACTAACAAAGTCGCCAATGCAATTTTAGAGACACCAACTAAATTTCTGGTCAAATCACTCAAGCCAAAGGTTTTAAATTCTACGATGACATTGTGGTATCGGAAAGTCCACACAAAAGCAACTGATAAGGCAACGGCGATTTGAGCCAACATTGATAATTTCTCCATTTTAAATTATTTTAAGTTCACTTTGAGCAGTGAATTGTTTCTAAATGTACAAATTAATCAAGAACTATTTTACCATGAAATCGTGTCTGCTCTGTTTCCAAAACTAAAAAGTAATAGCCCCTTGAATACTCCGATAAATCAAGAAGTAATTTATTTGATGGTGCGAAGTGAACTTGTTCAATGAGTAAATCTCCTCTGAAATTATAAACTTTTGAGGTAAAATCTTTTTTATTTAAAGCTTCAATATTTACTTGAACCTTGCCGTTACTAGGGTTCGGGTAGAGCGTCAGTACAGCCTCCTCATTCGTGTAAATTTGATCGATTGATACCAAAGAAGAAAAATTATAAATTTCGTTGATTTCATTTGGCGTCAATGCTTTTTTGAAAAAATAGATGTTATCTAGCGACATGTTTGGTGCACCTATAATTAAATCGGCGGAATCAATATTTGCCGAAAAACTTTCTAGATTACCTATATATTCCTCATTAATAAATTCTGCATTTATATATGTTTTGAGAAAACCATTTCTATCAATGGTGAGTGCAATATGTGCCCACTCTGATTCGGGAGGACCTCCCATTGACCTGTGTATACCACTACTGTCACTTGTTGGCTTGAAATGAGCCCTCAATGTACCGTCACCGATCCAGTCTTGATAGCCAATACCATATTGCTCATGAAACAAGTTGGGACTTTCATATTCCGCTTTTTTTTGAACGACGCCACACTCGAACCCAAGGTCACCATCCTTTCTAAACCAGAAGCAGAGCGAAAAATCAGAGGTATCCATTCTTGAAAATTCAGGGTTCCCATAAATAAATCTGCTGTTCAGCTTTACGGCACTATTCGCATTCCCAAGATGATCTTCTATGAAAGTGAAATCGTTATTTGATATTGGTGTCGTGTGACTAATCACCTCATCTATGGAACCATCAAAAGGAATGATTGCAGTTGCTGAATCTAAAATTTGCGCGGAGATAGAGAAGGAGAGCAGTGTTATCGAAAGTAAGAGTTTTTTCATTGTTTTTCTTTTCGTTCAGTTCTAGCGGTTATAATTTTGACGTAGTTGTTTATAAAAAGATGCTTTTTCAATAAAGTAAATCCCGAAAGGTTTGTTAACGTTTAGGGTAATTGTCTGAAGCTTTTAGACATGTGACGCGCAGCGGAACTTTTCTGTAGCGTAGGACAATGGCAAGTTAGCACAGCGATTTGTTATTTGCAAGGAAGTCCAAAAAGCTTTTGCAATTACCCCTGTGTTGTAAACTGTTTTTAAAAAGCAAATACGATTACCAAAATAATTAGTAGAATAGGAGCAAGTAGTACAATTTGGCTAATTATTGTCCAAACGATAAACATCAAATTTTGTAAAAAACTAGAACTATTTGATTTGTCTTTTTTAGTTAGTGAGACAAGTTCATCAAATTCCATTTCTAGGAATTGGTTCTTAGGTATTTTGAGGTCAATAATTCCTTTGTCTGACAGACCTTTTTTATAACCAAGATAAATGTCTTTTGGATATAGCCAAATTCCATACCCCATAGCCCAAAGACTTAATAATCCTAATGGGAAATATTTCCACATTCCTGTTGAAATTTCCCAACCTGAAATAAAGCTTTCCCCTTTCCATGATGTGTCACAATTATTTAAAACGTGCTGAAGATCATGTATATGGATAGCATCTCGTCTAAATTTTGGATTTGGCAATTTTAGATTTATTCCAAACACTTTGAAATTAAAGGATGTGTCATTAACTCCACCGTCGATTGGTATGTTATTTTCTTTATAAAACTTCTCTAAGTGTTTAGCTAAAGTCATAAGGTTAATAGTTTACAACGTTTGGGCTAACTGCGTTTTAATGCAGTTTAGGTTTTGTTGGCTGTAGTTTTCTTTTCTTTTTTTTCCCATTGCCAATAAAAGAATG
The DNA here is from genome assembly GCA_029251865.1 of Crocinitomicaceae bacterium. Classification (GTDB taxonomy): domain Bacteria; phylum Bacteroidota; class Bacteroidia; order Flavobacteriales_D; family Crocinitomicaceae; genus UBA952. Next base: position 20,137 of record JAQXCN010000030.1, read on the forward strand.
GGAATACTGGTATAGGAAATGATTGTTTGGCATCTATATCTGAAAAATATCCATTTATTGCAACAAGCTCAATTCTCAAACTTCTTAAAAAACCAAATCGGTTCTTGTAAAATGGGGCTATTCTAAATCCATAGTTAAATTGCCTTTTTCTTGGGACATTTTCAAGATAAGTGAAAGTTGAGCCATAAGTATAACCTATATGATAGCTAATCCAATTTGATGGCCTGTAGTCTATTCCAATAGAAAAGTTGGGATTCCAGCTGTTCGTAAATGTTTTAGTTTGAAAGTTCAAGGAATCATTTTTTTGCATAATTAACTCCCCGATGTAATCAACTCCCGCAGACAAGTTAATGTCCAATTTATCTTTTATTCGATAACCAATACTTGGTTTGAAATGAAAATATGATCCATTTTCCCACATAGTCAGGGACGGGGTTTCAAACCGTTGAAGAGTATCCCAAAAGTGAACAAACATGGCTTCAATTCCTATAGTGGGCACTAATCCATTTTGTGTATTAAATCGATACCTAAAATTAATACTTGGAATCGGTTTTTTTAGTTCAGTAAACGCCCCAAAGATCCAGGGTAATAAGTCAATTTGTGCTGTAAGTTTATCGGTAATCCCTACAAATGCCCAACTTGGAAATGGTAAAGTTTGTATTGATTGAGCATATATCCATTCCCCTTTTTTAAGAGTATATGGCGTTATACAATCAATAGGATGAAGGTAAGCATCATCTTTTAACGAATTTTTTTTCTGAATTGTATCCGTTTGCCCAATTAAAAATAATGGGAATAAAATTGATATTAAAAGTGTTCTTTTATTCATTCTTAATTACCGCTAACGTTAAGTATATGGGCAGTAGCGGATTAACTGCTACTCATTTTTTGAAAGCAAGATACTTATTAAATACAAAAAGCGGATCAAGTTTGCACCTAAACCGCTATTGCTTATATACCTTGTTAGCCACTTTTATTTTTCTTCTTGCATTTTTCTAGTTGTCTTTAAAATCATTTTCTTAGGGAAGAATGAAACTAGAGACAACTGCATCTTTTGTGATCTTGATGAGACTGAGATTACATCTAGTTTTCCTTGAATCATCGCATTATATCCATCTTCTGCAACACTTCTAGCTGAAGCTGGGTTACTATAAATTGCTGTCTTATCCACACCTGATGTTTTCGCAAAGCTTGTTTCAGTAGCGCCTGGCAACAATGCCGTGACTGTGATATCTTTGTCATACAATTCCTCTGCTATTGCATTACTAAAAGATGAAACATACGCCTTTGAAGCAAAATATACGGCTTGTAATGGGCCTGGTATCAAAGCAGCAGTCGAAGAGGTGTTTAGTATTTTTCCATTATTTCGAGCCACCATGCTTGGTAACAAAAGATAGGTCAACTCTGTGAGTGCAACCATGTTGAGATTAATCATTTGCATTTGCCGTTCCCATGGAAGTTCATGAAACTTTCCTACCAATCCAAAACCTGCATTATTCATTAAATAGTCTACTTGAATACCCAGGGACTCTATATCATTAAATAATTCTTTAGCGGCTCCAGTTTCGCTTAAATCTTTCGCGATTGTGTTGACTTGAATTCCATACTTTTTCTCTAACTCGGCTTTCAAATCATTTAGTTTGTCCTGTCCTCTTGCTACTAGAATTAAATTACCCCCTTTTTCTGCGTGAATAGTTGCTAGTTCTTTTCCTATACCACTGCTTGCTCCTGTTATTAATGCTGTATTTTTCATCGATTCATATTTATTAGATTCAAGACAAATTTCGGTGCTTTTTTGAAGTGTGAATAGCACTAATAATGGAAGATGTAACACAAATAACAGAAAATGAAAAAAGAAGCTTATAGCTTCCTTTACATTAATTCATCTGACGATATTCTTGAGGTGTTTTGCCAGTTTTCTTTTTGAAGATTCGTCCAAAATAATGAGGGTAATTGAATCCCAAAGAATAGGCAATACCACTTATAGAATCTGTTGAACTTACAAGAAAATTTTTAGCTTTTTCGATTAAAAAATCATTGATGTGTTCTTTCGCTGATCGACCTGTTTCTTTACTTAATAAATCACTAAGATAATTGGATGATAAGTGGCATCCATTGGCTAAATATTCAATAGTGGGTTGCCCTGATAAAATCAATTCATTCGTTTGATAATAGCTTTTAAGAAGGCATTCAACCTTCGATACAATATCTGTGTTTTGAGCAGAACGTGTGTTAAACTGGCGTTCGTAAAACCGGAAGGAGTAACTTAAAATGAGTTCAATGTTTGACACCAATACTTGTTGACTGTGACTGTCTATACGCTCTTGAATTTCGTCCTCAATTAAGTTTACAAGATTGTTCAATAAAGATTGTTCTTTCTCTGATAAATGAAGAGCCTCATTTACTTCATAATTAAAGAATGTGTAACCGTCAATTTTAGAAGCTAATTTGGTGTTTCTTATCAAGTCAGGATGAAAGTAGATCATCCAACCTTTTATCTCATTTAACTTTTGGACTTTTGTGACCGTGAATACTTGTTTGGGCGCAGAGAAAAAAAGCACACCTTCGTTAAAGTCATAAGGTTTTCTGCCATAGTCAAGGCCACAACTAGCGTCTTTCAAGGCGATACTATATAAGTCTGATGTGATTTTCAGTCCTTGCATTTCTTTTCCAAAAACAATGTCGGCAGTATCGATAACAGCTATCAAAGGATGTGTTGGTTTTCCTAAACCTGAGCCTTCAATTAATTGGTTTATAGATTTTATATGTATGATATTCTTATCCATTATTTATACAAACCTATTACTTAGACCCTGGACACATTAACACTAATTCCGGTAAAATTAACACGTATTGCTTCAATTGTGGCTAACGTAGGGCTAAAGATACATCTTTATTTTTCCATTGTGAAGCCCGTTCCTTATTGACTTTTAGAGAATGGACTCTCCGTTCAGGTCGGACGTCAGCACATCGCCCATATAATTTAAAAAGGGTCGAATGGTATTAAAATGATCGATCATCCATTGCTCAAACTTCGCATCAAAAAGCAGTTCATCAGGTATTTCTTTAGTAAAGATAAATTGCTTGAAACGTAGGTTATTAATCCCTGGATGTTCCTTGTCAAAACCTTTGGGTGCAGTTTTTAATTGGTCGCCTTTCATGGTCCCCCAAGTTTCTGTTAGGGTTTTCGCCCTTGACATCTTCTCAAAGTATTCATGGTCCATTTCTATTTCTTTACGGACGCGAAATAAATCATCTTTATTTGGCCCCCAAAAGCCTGCGCCAAAGAACGATGCTCCTGGTTCAAGGTGCAGGTAATACCCGCCTCGAAATTGTGGCTTAATGCGGTGAAACCCGATGCCAAAATGAGATTTATAGGGGGTTTTGTTTTTTGAAAAACGCACGTCTCGATAGACACGAAACACCTTTTGGCCGTCCAGTTGGTTTTCGTCGCTTAAACGTTCAAATAGGTCTTGCGTAAATTGAAGAACATGTGCTCGTGCCGCGTCGTGTTTGTGCTTATTGTCTTTAAACCAATCACGGTTGTTGTTTTCTCGAAGCTCCTCGAGAAATGGAAAGATCGAAGGGTGTAGCATTGTCCGTTGTTTTTTTGCGTACTGAAAATAAGGATTTCTTATGAATCAATGGCATTAAACGAGCTTACAATGCCTTTAATGAGTGCCGAGCTAAATCCATTATGTTCCATTTCATTGAGCCCCGATATGGTACAGCCCTTAGGCGTAGTCACCTTGTCAATCTCAAATTCAGGGTGCTGACCCCCAGAAATAAGCAGCTCTGCTGCACCCTTAACGGTCTGGTTGACAATGGCACTTGCGGTTTTTGAGTCAAAGCCAATTTGAACACCTCCTTGAACCATTCCGCGCATAAAACGAAGTACAAATGCGACGCCACAGGCTCCTAAAACCGTGGCGGCATCCATCAAAGTCTCATCAATGCGAATTGTACTTCCAATGGTATTAAAGCATTCTTCTATGAGCGCATCATGAATATTGTTATTTGCAGCAATACAGGTCATTGAAGCCCCAACATCAGCGGCGGTATTGGGCATAGCGCGATAGATAGGAATATTGCATTGCGCGGTATCTTTGAGATCTGAAATCATAACACCTGTTGCAAGTGAAACGATGACTTGTTTTTTGGAATTTAAATGTGGAGCTAAATCCTTTAGTACTTCCAAAACGTTGTAAGGTTTGAGCGCCAATAAGATGAGGTTTGCGTTTTCAATGGCTTGGATATTATCGTCAAGAATACGCACGCCTTCTTTCTCGAAATGCTTAATAGCACTTGTATCCCTTTTCGTGACAACAAGATTTACATTTTTTGCACTTTTGATGAGGCCTTTTAAGATGGCTTGCCCTAAATTTCCACAGCCAATAATAGTGATGTTTTTGCCTTCCATAGGAATGAATTTGGCGGCAAAGGTAGGGTTTTATATAGTTTTAGTTTATGGCGTCTTTTTTAATGGGGTATTCAACGGTTCTTTCTTTAAGTCAAGCGGTTCAACTTCGCCCATTTCTTGCTGGTAAATTACCTTTCCAACGATAGGGACAGCCTCTGGGGGTGTTGTATTTTGTATGGTTTCGTTGGAGGGTTTGTCAAAGTCAGGTTGCGCTATATTTCCAAGTGTTGTTTCTCTAATGGGATTCGTTTCTTTTTGAACCTCTGGCGCTATGGTATCTCCAATCAATGTATCCGAATGAATAATTTGCCGAACCTGTTGCTTTTTTACCCCATCTGATTTATGATTCTCGGTACACCCTGAAATGAGCATGATCAAGCTCAAAGATCCAAGTAGTGATATACGCAGTGGCTTGAAGCGAATTTTATCCTCTATATTTTTATAGAGGCGTTTCAGTTTTATTTCAAGAGGTGCGTCCTTTTTTTTAGGGACCAATATGCGGCCACAAATTTGAGCTTTACTATTATGAGAGAGGTAGTTTGCGATGTCTTCCTGAGACATAACCGTAAAATCTACTACTGTTTTATCACAAATCCCGCAATGTCGACCTTCCTTATTTGGTGACATTTTGGTCCAGTCCTCATGGCATGGTGTTTCGATTTTTAATTCTTGATGCATTTTTTAATGCAGTACACCATTTCTAAAAAAACGTTCATTGCTGTTAAAAAAGAAGTCATAAAAAAGGCAAGGAGGACTCCTTGCCTTGGTTCTTTAAAACAAGAGCTTGTATTTAGAAATTGAATTCAGTTTGTAACCTGATTAACAACATGTCATTTTTTGTGGCTTCTTGAGTAATTCCTATATCGCCTTGAATCTTGAGGTTGTGTCCTACAACATACCTTGAGAACCCAATCGTGTATTGGTTCACATTATTATAATAATCTTTTAATTCAGGTGTAAGTTGCGTAAACCTACCTGCAATCTCCCAATTGTTCTTGAATAGGTAACCAGCCTGAAGGTTGAGTGCTGAACCTGTATAGTAAGCTTCATCTAAATTATTGACAGCACCATCAATTGCTTTTCTGTCTGCATACTCTCCAAAAAAGGATAAACCTTTATATTTAAAATGTGCATCTGCCTGGAAGCTCTGAAGGTCTCTCAGTTCTCCTACTAGATAATCTCCTTTTTGACCTCTTGTTCGCATTGCGTTATCATTATAATCGTAAGTTAAGCTTAACATAAGTTTTGGTGTTTCCTCTCTCTTGAGGTCAGAGGCAAAGTAATCTCCTTTACCGGTAAACTTCCCAAAAGGCAACAACTCAAGCCTTGCTGTATAACCATTACCGGATGAAGACCCAGATTGGTTGAGCCCTTCACCTTGGGACACAGCAAATTTCTCTCTTACTAAAAAGGATTTTCCAAGCTTGAAATGGTGTCTCAATTGAAAGCCTGCATCACGGTCTAAAGTAAATCTAGAGTTAAGAAGGGATCGGTCAACAAGCTGCAACTTCTGAGAAGAGAATACCCGTTCTATATTTCCCGGAAGTTTTGTTTGACCAAACCAAACAGTCCAGTTTCCTGTAAAATTCCATTTGATGACGGCATCCAATACTTGTCCATTGGCAACATCGTATTCGAATTTATACTGAACTTTTGGGCTAAAAGCAAAACCAGAACCTTTGATCCTTGCGCGGCGAACCCAAGCTTTATCTGAGAAGCTACTATCTCCAAAATCAAGCGTTCCATCATAGCGCGTTTGAAATCTAAAAGCCACTTTTGTTGACCATGAAGAATCTTGAGACATAACATTTATAATCCCTTTTCCAAAAGGATTATTCGTTACATCTTGTGCAACTAACAAGGAAATTACTAGCGTAAAAGGGATAAATAATAATTTTTTCATTTTTTCATTTTTGAAATCCGGTACAAAGAATGGAATTTTATTTCTTAGTTAATATCATTTTAATTCATTCTTAACAATATGTTAATATGCGTAGTAAAAGGATGATATATTGTCTTAATATAAGTGGGCTTTAATCATTAGTTATCTATAAATCAATGATTTATGTTTTTTTAATGTTATCGAATCGTTAACAATCGGAGCATTGTAATAAGAGTTCCTTACTGTTCCTTAATTTTGTGGGTATAACTAATAATTTGATACTATGAAATCGCTTTTATTTTGTCTTACCCTATTTTCAAGTGCTTTGTTTGCATTCGCGCAAAACGAGCCTATTAATGCGGATACAGCTAAAATCAATCTTGAAATTCCCGCTGAAGATACTGTGGCGCGTATTGAAGTAGATAAGGAAGTCTTTGTTAATTTAAAATCTCATTCTAAACCGGACGGTTTGGAAATAACATGGAGCTTAGATTATGCTGCATTGTCCAATTTAGCAGACAAAAATCTTGTAATAAAGTACAATACAAATATTGGCGCAAAACGAAATAAGAAAGGTTATGAAGGGAGTGATTGGAAATACAGCGAACCATTTGAACTCAATAAAACAAGTTATGAGGTAAAAGATTTAATTGGAGGCGAGAAGTATGAGCTATATATCGGTCTTGTAGATTCTTCAGTTGAAAATGTAACAAAGGAGTCAGACGTGATTTGGTCAGCGAAAGTTAAAGCCAAAACAGAAAGAGGTTGGGGTGTTATGAAGCTATTGATCTTAATAGGTTCTTTGGGGCTATTTATTTTTGGAATGAAAGTCATGAGTGATGGAATGCAAAGAACGGCAGGTGAACGCCTTCGTAAAATGCTAGGGTCGATTACTTCAAATAGGTTTAAGGGCGTAATAACTGGTTTTAGTACTACAGCAATAGTTCAATCTTCTTCTGTAACAACAGTAATGACGGTTAGCTTGGTAAATGCAGGACTGTTGAATCTTAGACAATCGGCAGGTGTAATGATGGGGGCCAATATAGGTACCACAATTACAGCTTGGCTCGTACTTCTACTTGGTTTTAAGGTTAGTATTTCAAGTTATGCTTTAGTGCTTATTGCGATTGGAGCTCCGCTTCTTTTCATGTCTTTTAGAAAGTCAAAGGACCTGGCCAATGCTATTATTGGTTTTGCCATCTTGTTTATCGGTCTTCAGTTCTTAAAGGACGCTGTCCCTGATTTAGATAAAGATTCTGCTTTAGTTCAGTTTTTTGTTAACTACAAAGACATTCCATTTTTTAGTAATCTAATGTTTGTTTTATTGGGAACCGTAGTAACGGTTGTAATCCAATCCTCTAGTGCAGCTATGGCATTAACATTGACAATGGTATCGAAGGGAATTATTCCATTTGAGGTAGCATGTGCAATGGTTCTTGGTGAGAATATTGGTACTACAATTACAGCTGAGCTTGCTTCTTTAGTTGGGAACGTTCACGCCAAAAGATCAGCAAGAATTCACTCTTTATTTAACATTGTAGGTGTTACTTGGATGCTAATTGTAATTCCATTCTTCTTGGATGGTATTGGATGGATTATCGGCCAAAGCCATGGTGTAGCATTCGACCCAACTAACACGTCATTTTCAACGGAAGGAATAGCTTTATTCCACACATTGTTCAACGCAGCTAACGTGCTTCTTCTTATTGGCTTTGTCCCTTACTTGGTTAGAGTTGCAGAGCGTAGTGTAAAGTCTAAGGGAGAAACAGATGAAGAATTTAAACTTGATTACATCACAGGTGCAGGAGGCATAAGTGTTCCAGAGGTAGCTATACTTGAGGCGAAAAAAGAGGTCGCAAAATTTGGTGAGGTTACAACAAGAATGAATGAATTTGTAAGGACCTTGATTAATGATCAAGATAAAAAAACTAGGAACAAGATGTTCAATAAAATCCAAAAGTATGAGGAAATAACGGATCGGGTTGAAGTAGAGGTTGCGAATTATTTGGACCAAGTTGCTACCCAAGAGGTCAGCCCTGAAGTTTCTACCCAAATAAGAAGTATGTTGAGTATCACAAATGATCTCGAGCGAATAGGAGATATTTACTATCAGATTTCTAAAACCATTGAAAGAAAAGATGATCAGAAGATTTACTTCCTTCCGGAACAGCGGGAGAATCTAAATAAGATGCTCGATTATATTCATAAAGCCTTTTCGGTAATGAATGTAAATTTAAACGCTGAGTTCGGCCATATCAATATGGATGATGCTGTAAAGGCTGAAAGAGAGGTGAATCAATTAAGAAATCAATTGAAAAAGTCTTACCTAGAAAATGCTGAGAAGGGAGAGTACAAATTCCAATCAGGAATTCTTTATAACGACATTTTCTCCTCATGTGAAAAGGTAGGTGATCATATTATTAATGTAAGCGAGGCTATCGCAGGTGAAGTATAATTAAAGATGAAATTAAGTCAATTTATTGCACATTTAAATCAATTAGACGCCCTATCGTTTCGGCTTGAAAGTGGTGTTCAGGTTCCATCTCACTTTCATATTACTGAATTGGGTATGACAAGCAAAACATATATTGATTGTGGCGGAACGCTTAGAGAAGATCTTTTTGTCTCTTTTCAATTGTGGTCAGCTGATGACACGGCACATAGGCTATCCCCTGCCAAAGCGATTGATATTATTAACGCTGCAGCACAGAAGATTCAATTGCTTGATGCTGAGGTAGAAGTTGAATATCAAAGCGACACGGTAGGTAAATATGGTTTATCATTTGGAACAGATGGCTTTGAATTACAAAGTAAAAAAACAGCTTGTTTGGCAGAGGACCAATGTGGGATTTCACCACAAAAGCAAAAGGTGGATATGACAGCGCTAAACAATAAAGATAATAATGCCTGTACTCCGGGTTCAGGGTGCTGTTAAGAAGATGTCACAAAAAGAAAAGTTAGTAGATATTGCGAAGTTGTTCCTTAAAATGGGAACCATATCTTTCGGAGGTCCAGCAGCACATATCGCAATGATGGAAGATGAGGTTGTCCGCAAGCGAAAGTGGATGAGTCAAGAACATTTTCTGGATCTAATAGGTGCGACCAATTTAATACCAGGGCCTAATTCTACGGAAATGACCATGCATTGTGGTTACGAACGCGCAGGCTGGAAGGGTCTCATAGTGGCAGGGATGTCTTTCTTAATTCCTGCCATTTTAATTACAGGTTTTTTTGCATGGTTTTATGTTTCTTATGGACAATTACCCGCGGTAAAACCCTTTATATATGGAATACAACCGGCTGTAATTGCAATTATTGTAATGGCGGCATATAAACTTGGTAAGAAGGCGTTAAAAACGTGGCAGCTTGGTGTTTTAGGACTTTTAACAATTACAGCTTGTCTTTTCGGTCTTAGTGAAGTTTTGGCTTTGTTTACGTGTGGTTTTACAGGACTAATCCTTTATTTTTTAAAAACCAACGAATCTAAATTAAAGTCGTTTCTCCCATTTACCTTAGCGGGTGCACTTCCTTTTGGAGGGTCCTTAAAAATCTTACTCACCTTTTTGAAGGTCGGTGCTATTTTATACGGAAGCGGATATGTCCTGTTTGCCTTTTTGGAGGCAGAACTTGTAGCAAATAATTTATTGACAAGACAAGAGTTAATGGATGCTATTGCAATTGGTCAATTCACACCGGGCCCAGTCCTATCAACGGCAACTTTTATTGGCTACCAATTGAATGGATTTTCAGGTGCTGTAATGGCAACATTAGGCATCTTTTTACCTTCCTTTTTATTTGTGGCATTTTTGAACCCATTGATTCCTAGAATGCAAAAGTCCAAGCCTTTGCGTAGTTTTTTGGATGCGGTGAATATTGGTGCAGTTGCGGTTATCATTGTGGTATGTCTGCAAATGGCAAGGGAGACCACTACGGATTGGCGCATGATGTTGATTGCGGCCATCACACTGATTATTGTTTTTGTGTTTAAAAAATTGAATAGTGCCTACATCGTATTGTTCGGTGCTCTCTTTGGTTATGTGCTAAGTCTTATTTGAAAGATTCAATAGTTGAGGATTTTTTAAGAAACAAGGTCAATTTTGTTTAATTAAAACCCCACATCCCAATAAGTGAGTGTTCCACCCGCGAATATTCCCATACCATTTTCTACGTTTGAGTATACTTGTACTGGCGTCGCAAAAGGATTTCCACTTGCGCTTTGATACATATTAAACGATTTTAGATAGTTGAAATAAGCTGCGCTGGTGTTAACTAATCTTATTTCGCCAAAAAGCTCTAGGTCTTTTAGTTCGGCATAATTGATCACACTAAAGGTAAGTGCGTAATCTTCTCCATCAAAATTCTCATCCTTGAGCATTAGATATAGATATGTATTTTCGAATCCTCCCGAATTGAATCTATTTATTGTTTCAACATTGATATCATTGCAAGAAATCTGCAGTGGTTCCCGGAATTCGATGGTATCTCCTTCAAATTCATCTATCCATGTTCCCTTGACCAAAACTTCGACCATATAGTAGTTTTCATTTGCAGACGGATCTTGAAAATTTATGGTTGTTTCCAAGATGTTCTCGCCATCGCTATTGGTGCTGCTAACCGTGTCAATACTATTGATTTGAACAGCTGTTGGGATCCTATTTGTTGCGCTTACCGACGTATATCCAGGTGCATTCACTTCAATTGTGTATAGTTCGTCGGCCTGTGGAGTTGCGCCTGTAGGGGAGGTGTACAGCCCATCTCCTTGGTTCGTAAGTGCCGTCACTTGAACGCCGTTACCATCGAAAATTGAGACATCTGCGTCCTCAATACTCGTATAGCTCGTTGTTTCTAAAACGCCAACACTTCGACTAATATTGGCAGTCCATAAAGAGTCATTTGTAAAAAGACTATTGACCACAATTCGTGGTGCAATATCTTGGGCATCGAACTCAATTTCTTTTGTACAATTCGTAAATAAAAGAAATGATGTAACGGATAAAAATAAAATAAGTTTTTTCATTTTTTAAAATTTAAAGCTGTAAGAAACACTCGGGAGAACGGGAAATAAGCTCAGCTGATTTAGCGTCCTAGCTCCATTGTTTCCTTCTTCAAAGAAGAGGTAGAATGCATTTTGACGAGAATACGCATTGTAGAGGCCAAAACTCCAAGTGCTTTCCCAATTTTTCTTCTTTTTGTGTAGGTTGATTCCAAGGTCTAACCTGTGGTATGATGGCATTCTGTAGTCATTGCGTGCCTCTATGTGTTCAACCGGTTCATAGGGAGTATTTGCACCTACACTCAGGCCACTGACCCCTAAATAGGTTTGTTGTGCGAGTGTTGTTGCATAACCAGACCCGAAGACCCAAACCACACCAATGTCAATGCGGTCATTAAACTTGTGTGTAATTGCGAGTCCAATATCATGCCTTCTGTCATATATATATGGATATGGATCTCCAAAATTCAAAGAGTCAAATTGTCTGTTGGACCAACTTAAAGTATACCCAATCCAACCTGAGGTTTTTCCTACCTTTTTCTCAACGAGGACCTCTAGGCCATAGCTGTTTCCATTTCCGACTGTGATTTTATCCTGCCAGTCTTGTGAAGATCCGAAAAAGCTAACTCCCTCTTTATAGGCAATTAAGTTCCTCATGTCTTTATAGTAGCCTTCTACGGAAAACTGGAAGCCCTTAGTTAGGGTTTGTGCGTAACCAAGTGCAAATTGATTTGAGTACTCTGGCGCAACCCTGTCTGTGACAGGAACCCATAAGTCTGTTGGTAATCCAATGGTTGGGTTGGTCAATAAATGTAAAAACTGAGTCATACTTGAATATGACATTTTCAATGATGAATTTTCATTGAGCATATATCTTGCTGCGAATCTAGGCTGGATACTTGGGTACCACTCCTGATTTGCTTTGAATCCTGAAAAATGAAGTCCGATGTTTAATTTCAGACGTTCTGAAATTTCCCAATCGTCCTCAAAATAAGCCCAGTGCTCATGACCATATTGTCTTGACGATCCAAATGTGGTATCAATACCGCTTGAAGTATTATTTGAAAGCGCTATTTGATTCACCCCTGGTACAAAGGTGTGGTACGTATCTCCAAGTCCAAACTTAATTGTGTGGTTTGGATTCGGTCTATAGTCGAAATCAGCTTTTACGGTCCAATCTTGAATCCCAGAATTATAGTTAAAGAGAACATTTTGGCTTGTTGAAGGCGCATTTTGATAAGTTGTAGTTGATTGATTTTCGCCACCTACAGTAAATTCATATTGACTGAACGTTCCCGTTAGGTTCATGAAAAGTTTAGGAGTAATAATCTTGTTCCAACGCAGTGCTGCAATGGCATTTCCCCAGCGCAAACCATTGGAATTATTTTGTTGTGTTATTGAGGTGTCTTCATCTGTGGTATATTCATTCGTCCCGTCATTGTAGAAACGATCTCTTCCAAAGTAGCCGCTTAGGTAAAGTCTACTTGTTTCTGAAAACTTATGGTTTATTTTTGCATTTAAATCCCAAAAATAATAGCCTCCGGTCTGTGTTTCATTAGAACCAACATCACCTTTTCCGCCGCTTTGATTTCTATTACGCATATTGATAAAAGGTCTTGCGAGAACATCTATATATGTGCGTCTTCCCGAAACGATAAAGGATGTTTTATCTTTAACAATAGGGCCTTCGAGGGAAAGTTTTGAAGAGATTAAACCAACACTTCCCTCTCCGTGAAATTCTTTCATGTTCCCTTCTTTCATTCTGATATCGAGTACAGAAGACAAACGACCTCCATAGCGCGCAGGGAACCCTCCTTTAATCATCGTTACTTTGTTGATTGCATCTGCATTGAATATGGAAAAGAAACCAAAGAGGTGCGTTGCGTTGTAAATGGGTACCCCATCCAAAAGCATTAGGTTTTGGTCTTGACCGCCTCCCCTTACATAAATTCCACTTGAGCCTTCGCTTCCTGATTGGACACCTGGAAATAGTTGTATGGTTTTAATAATATCTTTTTCTCCTAAGAAGACTGGGAGTGCTTTTATTTTTTCAATCGAGACATCAAAGGAGCTCATTTGCGTACGCTCCTCAATGTTTTTTTCAGCCGTAACCGTTACTTCTTCGAGTTCTTGAATGGTCAATAGTTCGATAGGTAATGCAATGTCTTTCTTGCCATCAAGCTGGTATTCCATAGCAGTATAGCCAATGTATGAGACCCTAATGTATGCACTATCCTGCGGTAAGGTTAAGCTGTAAAATCCATATTCATTGGAGATCGTTCCTTTTTTTGATTTTAAATCAAAGACTTTAGCGCCAATTATAGGTTCTCCCGTTTTGGCTTCTTTAACAGTTCCACTAATCGTAAATTTCTGTGCAAAAGAAAGCTGAAATACAAAAATAAGTATTGCAAGCAAGGTAAATTTTTTCATAGACAACATTCTCTTGAATTTTATTTTCTTGTAAAGGTCGAAATTTTATTTAATTCGTACAGCAAGGTCCTTGTTCGTAACTCGTAATTCCATTACGGTCAGCATGACAAGCATTAGAGTAGGTTACACCATTACAACCACAAACGGGATCATATTGCTCATTACAAACCACGCTTGGGTCTATTAATGAAGAATCAATACAAGTTTCTTGCGCTATGTTTTCAACGGACCCACAATTTTCTTGTTTTAAGCAAGACATTACGATTGTCAATAGGAGTGCAGAAAAAGTTAAATAAAAAATGCTTTTCATCAGTGGCTAAACGTTGAATCTCTTTTATTATTGCTAATCCAAGGTATTCGTATCGCGCAAAAATTCAAGAACAGGGACCAAGCTTTTATCAGGATTTTCTTCCATAGGAACATGTCCTAAACCATTGAGTATGACCAAGGTGTTGTTCGGTAAGTCTTTGTGGAATTTTAATGCGACCTCTGTTGGAATTAATTTATCTTTTTCTCCCCATATAATAAGAGTGTTTTGAGTTATCGTTTTTATTTTTTCATAGCTATTTATATCGTTTTCAACGCTCAACCGATCGATAAATGCCTGGCGATTCCCTGCTCTTAAGGCAAGCTCAAAGTAGCGTTCTACAAGAGTATCATTAACCTTAGTTATATCAGCATATACATTTTCTACACTTTTCCGTGCTATGAATTTCGGTGTAATATATGTAAATAGATTTTTAATGATAGGTGTTTTTGCAAGCTGAAATGCGATTGGGGTACTTTGAGCTTTTATAGCATACCCGGAGGCATCAATTAAAATTAGTTTACTCACTTTATTCGGGTAACGTGCTGTATATCGCCAAGCAATACCTCCACCCAATGAATTTCCACCTAGGATACATTTATGAATACTTTTAGCATTTAAAAACTTATGAATGAATTCAACGTAGCTATCCATTGTATAGTTCCGATCTTTAAAGGGTCCAGTTAGGCCATAAGCTGGTAGATCCATTCTAATCACCCTTCGGGTTTTTTTTAATTGATTTGTCCAGCCCTCAAAAGTATGTAGACTTGAACCAGTGCCGTGGATTAAGACAAGAGGAATAGAATCCTTAGACAAACCCTCATCCCTGTAATGCACATTTATGCCGTCAATAGAAATAAATGATGAGGGCGCCTTCCCATACTTCATTTTTAAGGTTTCTAAAGGAATATCTCGATAACCAAAAACAACTATAACAATCAAAACGATTGCGGCTAGAATCAAAAATAAAATTTTAAAAACCGTTTTCATGATGATGTTTTTGAATACTATAAATTTAAAGCAAAACGAATGAGCCGGTTCTTTCAATAAACATTGTATTTATTTAAGTTCGCAATGCTTAACTTAGTACTGTCTAAAATCATGCGTTGAAAAAGAAAAACTACATACAGGATTTATCTTTTTATAAATATACGAAAGGATGGCTTCAGAAAAAACAACTGCCTCGTTATACGGGGTTTTCCTTTTATGACCTTCTGAAAATGTACTTTTATGGTCTCGTAAAAGGGGATTTAACATCGAGAGCAGGTAGTATTTCTTATAGCTTTTTCATGGCTATCTTTCCAGCGCTACTTTTCGTTTTGAACCTTATACCCTATATTCCAATTGCTAATTTTACCGAGACTTTTTCTGGCTTTATTGAGTCAGCTATGCCTGCTTCATCTCAAGAATTTTTTATGTCTATCTACACTGACATTCAAACCAACCAGCATGGAGGTTTACTTTCATCGAGTTTTTTGTTGTCTATATTTTTTATGGGGAATGGTGTAAGCTCTATTTTTGCCGGTTTCCAGGGTTCTTATCACATTAAAAACTCAAGGTCTTTTCTGAGGCAGTACGTATATAGTGTCGTTGTTGGTTTAGTACTTTCATTGTTGCTCTTGCTAGTCGCGGCAGTTTACATCTTTTTCCTTATTTACCTCAGAAATGCGTATTCAAGAATAGAAATTCTTGACCTGTCCTTCTGGATTTCTGGATTTAAACTTGTGTTTACGATGTTTTCCGCCCTTCTTTTTTCGGCTACTTTGTATTTTACGGGAACACCGGGTGGACGTAAAGAGAGATTTTTCACGCCTGGATCTTTGATGACGGCTTTGTTGTTTTTGCTTACGACCTACTTTTTTGGAATTTATATTGCTAAATTCTCTAACTATAATCAGCTTTATGGTTCAATAGGAGCATTATTAGTCATGATGCTTTATATCTACATTAATGCTATCTTGCTTTTGTTGGGATTTGAACTCAATGCCGCATTAGCCCAACTCAAAAAAAATTAAACTTGAAAGCCGTCGATAATACGATTTAAGGTTTTGCTTGGCCGCATAGCTTTTGACCCTAAATCATCATTTGGGTTATAATACCCACCAATATCCATGCTTTGCCCTTGAATACTGTTAAGTTCAGCTATAATAATTTCTTCATTCTCGGAGAGATCTTTTGCCAATTGCGCAAAGGCAGCTTGAAGTTCAGTATCTTCTGTTTGCTTCGCAAGTGCTTCTGCCCAATACATCGCAAGATAAAAGTGACTCCCTCTATTGTCAAGTTCACCACATTTTCTTGAAGGCGATTTATCATTAAGTAAAAACAAACCTGTCGCAGAATCTAAGGTTTCTCCTAAAATTTTTGCTTTAGGATTATCGTTCGTTTCCGCCAAATGCTCGAGAGAAACAGAGAGGGCCAAGAATTCTCCTAATGAATCCCAGCGCAAGTGATTTTCTTTTTCAAACTGTTCAACATGTTTTGGGGCTGATCCTCCAGCACCTGTTTCGAACAATCCGCCTCCATTCATTAAGGGAACAATCGATAACATTTTTGCTGAAGTACCAAGTTCTAAAATAGGGAAGAGGTCCGTTAAATAATCTCTTAAAACATTTCCTGTAACCGAGATGGTATCCTTGCCTTCTGCAATTCTTTTTAGGGAGAAATTAGTTGCGGCCTCAGGTGCAAGTATTTTTAGTTCGAGGTCAGAAGTGTTGTGATTTGGTAGATAGACCTTTACCTTTTTAATCAACTCTGCGTCATGTGCTCTATTTTTATCAAGCCAAAAAATGGCAGGAACGTTTGTTGCGCGTGCACGATTAACAGCAAGTTTAATCCAGTCTTGAATGGGAAGGTCTTTTACTTGACACATTCTCCAAATGTCTCCCATTTCTACATTATGTTCAAGAAGCAGGTTTCCATCCTGATCCGTAACTTGAACCTTTCCGGCTTCTTCAATTTCGAAAGTTTTATCGTGAGAACCATATTCTTCTGCTTTTTGCGCCATAAGTCCAACATTAGAAACGCTTCCCATTGTTGTTGGGTCGAATGCCCCATTTTTCTTACAGAAATCTATGGTCGCTTTGTATACGCCCGCATATGATGCGTCAGGGATAACAGCTTTTGTATCTTGAAGGGCTCCTTTTTTATTCCACATTTTACCTGAAGTTCTAATCATTGCAGGCATCGAAGCGTCAATAATAACATCGCTAGGAACGTGAAGATTTGTAATTCCTTTGTCCGAGTTAACCATCGCCAGGTCAGGTCTTGCATTGTAACAGTCTAGAATAGCGGCCTCAATGGCTTCACGCTCTGAATCACTTACAGTTGAGATTTTTGATATGAGATCACCAAACCCATTATTTACATCTACGCCAATTCTTTCAAAAGTATCATGAAATTCCTCAAAAACTGGTTTAAAGAAAACACGAACGGCATGACCGAATATGATAGGGTCAGAAACCTTCATCATAGTTGCTTTCATGTGCAAAGAAAACAAAAGGCCTTTTGTTTTTGCATCAGCAATTTCTTCTTCTAAAAATTTGAGCAACGCTTTTACTGATAAACATGTTCCATCAATAATTTCTCCCTCAAGTACCGAAATGTGATCCTTTAATATTTTTTTTATGCCCCTCTCATTCGTGTGAGAAATTTGAACCCATCCTTCTTTTTTTATGGTGGTTGATTTCTCGTTAGACTTAAAGTCACCTCCATTCATTGAAGAGACATGTGTAGCAGAGTTTGAAGTCCATGCACCCATTGAGTGAGGGTTCTGTTTCGCGTAATTCTTTACTGCTTTTGGTGCTCTTCGGTCTGAATTCCCTTCTCGAAGAACTGGATTTACAGCGCTACCTTTGACTTTATCGTAGGTCGCTTTTATATTCTTTTCATTATCATTTATTGGATCCTCAGGATAGTTTGGCAATGCATAACCTTGGCTTTGCAACTCCTTAATCGTCGCCTTTAATTGCGGAACAGAGGCGCTAATGTTCGGAAGCTTTATAATATTTGCGGCTGGTGATTTAGCTAAATCACCTAGTTCAGCGAGGGCGTCACCAACTTTTTGTTCCTCGCTAAGCACATCTGAAAAGTGAGCAAGTATCCTTGCTGCAAGTGAAATATCTCTAGTTTCAACACTTACTTTAGCAGCACTTGTGTAGGCTTTGACAATCGGCAGAAAGGAATAGGTTGCTAAAGCTGGTGCCTCATCAGTTTTCGTATATATAATTTTAGACTTTTGCATGAGCGTGTATACTTGGATTTGAATGTCAGCAAATTTAACCAATCTTATTCATTTTTAACTGCAGGAACCCTCTATTTTAAAGCGGCTTATCGTATTTGGATAAAAAAAATCAATTAAATTAGGTCAACTCTTTTTCGAGAACTCAGATGTTTAGAAATTACAAAGTGCTTTTTTTCATGCTGATTATGCTGCTATCAGTATCGTGTAGAACTATAGCACCACCACTTCCGGAGCTTAAAAAGGCGCCTGAAAAAAAGATTGAACCCGTGATTTCGAGGATGAATATTGATATCGAAGTAGATATGAATAGGTTATTTCAAGAGGCGGAGAAAAGCACGCCAAAAACATTTAAAGGGAAAAAGTCAAATTGTGAAGGCATGAGCTATACGTACGCTTTTACGCGAAAGCCGATTGCGTTTAAGACAAAAGCGAGTCAGCTTCAGACAACAATTTCTGGTGGGTTTTCATTAGAGCTGAATTATTGCCCTTTGTGCATAACCCTATGGAATGGAAACGAGTCATGCACTGTACCAAGAGTCTACGCTTCTTGTGGTATTGGTGAGCCTAAAAGGCGTTATTCAATGACCTACTTGACAAAAGTTGGGTTAAGTAAGGATTATAAACTTCAAGCGAGAACAATACTCAAATCATTTATAATAAAAGACCCTTGTGAAGTGACGTTTATAAATTACGATGTTACAGATAAGGTTCAAAAAGAGATCACAAAAGAGCTTAAGTCAATGAAATCAAAACTCGACAAGGAGCTTGGTGCTCTAAATGTTAGGTCTAAGATAGAGGAGGCATGGAGGAAACTGCAAGATCCACTGCCAATCGACGCCTACGGCAACCTATTTTTAAATCCTAGTTCTTTATCAATGACTGAGTTGAGCTATAAAGGAAATACGGCCAAGTTTTCGTTAAGTTTATTTTTCTCTCCGCTTATTAGTACTGAGTTCCAGCGTCAAAAATACGTGCCTTTGGAACCAATGCGCAAAGAGCCACAGGTTTCTGGCTTTGATATTTTAGCGGATGCTGCAGCTAGTTATGATTCTTTATCGTCTATTTTAACAAGGACATTTCGAAACCAAGTTATTACTGTAAAAGGGAAAAGAGTTGTGGTGCGAAATTTGGACATAATAGGAACACAGTCTGAGCAGTTGGTGTTGCGTTTAGTATTTGACGGTTTTCGAAAAGGAGTAATATATCTCGTTTGTAGACCCAATATGGATTTTGAGAAACAAATATTGCGCCTCGAAGACATTGACTTCGAGATTAAGACAAAGGCGCTTTTATTAAAATCAGCACAGTGGTTACTTGGAAATAGAATTAAAAATGAAATAATGGAGCGCGCAAAAATTGATTTGTCATCAAATGTAAAAAAGCTTTTATCGGCTTTAGAAAACCGGCTGAATGGAGAGGTTTATCCTGGATTCAACGTAAATAGTAAGTTAGATCTTTTGCGTGTAAATAAAATCATTTTAGGACCTTCCAAATTATATGTAAGGACAAACATCACAGGAAAAGTAAATTTAGATATTCATTAAATGAAAAAGCATAGCGCATTTCTTCTCCTTTTGAGCTGTTTGGTTTTTTCAGTTGGTTGCTATGCACAAGATGTAGGATACTATAAATGCAACGGCGGCATTTCTCTTTCCCCTAATAATTTTTATGCGCTGGCTTTTCAGGGAAAAAGAGGCCTTGATAAGAAATCACTTTTCGGTTATGAAAAGAAATTAGAGGTAAGCAAAAATCAAATATGGCTCTTTTTTGATACACCGTCTTCAGGTTTAATGAGGCTACAGATTAAGAAAACGGATACCCCATTTCAAATTTATATTTTCAAAGAGAAAAACGGAGTGCTTTGTGAAGATCTAGAGTCAAAAAGTGCCAAACTAATCTATAAGGAACCAAGTACTGTAAACTTAAATTCAGAATTTATTTTTGTTGAAGATGCGCTACGTTATGGCGTCGTTTTGGTCGCTAATTCGGGCGTTAAGGATTCATTAGAGTTCTCTTTTGATTTTTCTCCCCAAGATGAATTCGGCAATGAAATTGTCGATTCGTTACTCTTTGACTTATCAACACACGGTAATGCACATGAATACGAGATACATGTCAGAGACGCAATAACCAAACGCCCTGTGAAGAGTAAAATATCTTTAACTGGAGCCAATGAAATTAATGGTGCATATGTCGCAAGTGATTTAATTCTAAACATTCGAAAGAACATTAAGGAATGCGAACTAAAAATAGATGCCGAAGGTTATTTTTCCTTTGATAAAAAGGACCACTCTATACTTCTTAAAAACGGATTAAATGATACCATCTTACTTAAGCCATTGGTCAGAGGCGCGGTAGCTAAGATTGATGAAATTTATTTCACAGCCGGTCTTGCTACAATTTTAGAAGAGTCAGGGCCAAAATTAAATAGACTCCGTGATTTTTTACTCGTTAATGCGTCAGTGAATATTGAAATTCAAGGTCATGTGAATGGTGATGGAACGCAGCCGCTAAGTTCAAGACGTCTATCAAAAAAACGCGCTAAAGAAATCGTTAAGTACTTAATCACTGCGGGGATATCCTCAAAAAGGTTAAGCGCCAAGGGATTTGGTTTTACAAAACCTGTTTATGAATTTCCAGAATCGGAAATGGAAAAAGAGGCCAATAGAAGAGTTGAGATTTTAATTAAATAACCTTATCCGTAGTAGGGTGAAATCATCTTGTAGACAACAACTCCAGTAACTGCGACATATAACCAAATAGGAAACGCAAACCGCGTCCATTTTTTATGTTTTTCAAAATCGCCTTCCCAAGCAAACTTGTAGGCGTATAGAACAAGAGGAATAACAACCAGACTTAAAAAGATGTGTGAAATCAGAATGAAGAAATATATGTTTTTAGTATCAGCTACGGCTATTTTTTCAGCAGTTTCTAGTATTCCATTACCATTTATATCTCCATATTTGGTAGAGTCGGAAGTCATATGGTACAAAACGTAAAGTAATAGAAATAGGATAGAAAATGAAAGACATCCTTGGATAATACGCTGATGAATTCTCATTTTTTTAAATTTAATAGCAACCAAGGCGAGTATTAATCCTACGGCAGTCAGGCCATTGAGGCTTGCATAAATTGGAGGTAGAAAGGAGAGGTCGAGGCCGTCAATTTTCACTGAAAATAACACAGCAACTGCAACAGGTATGGCAATTGATACTCCTAAGATTGCGCGATCTAAAACTTTTTTATTTTTCGGTTTCGGAGATAATCGCCCTTCTTTTTGTGTAATTTCTTCTGCTATTCCGTCCCATAATTTGACGCGAAACGCTAATGCTTTTTTTGAAACCTCCAAAGCTTCCTGACATTTTTGGACATCTCCCATGCAAAGCTCTTCAACCATTTTCAGTGAAAGAGGCCCATGTTCATCACCGTCTAATTCGACATGTCTATCCAAATAATAACGCAACTTATTATACTTTTTATTTTTGGCATCAGATTGCTTAAGGATTTCAATAAACATATCAGGGATTACGTCTTCTCTACCAAATGTAAAGGCAGCTGCAATACAATGTGATTTTCCAGAAGCAATGACTTCAAAAGTGAAATTGACAAAGTCTTTGACCGCTTGATTGATATATAAGCCATCTAAAGTGGTTGCGATTGTCTCTCCATTTTCAATCCCCTTTATTAAATGACGAATTTCGCTTGAATCTGCATCGATTTGTTGCATTGCATCCAGGTACATTTCGAAGTGACTTTTAGCCTCTCCGCTTTCGTTTAGGTCACTTTCCTCCGCTTGAACTATTTCATTTATAAAACGAGACAAGTTGGCATTCGGTCGAGGGGTCCAAGGAACATCGGTATTGGTGAGCTGAACCTGAAGTGATTTTAGTAATGACATAAAGTCCCAAACTGCAAATACGTGCAAAGACATAAATGTCTTTATATCTTCGAGACTATGCATTTGTTTGTATAATCCGTGGTCGCGAAGCTGTCTGCGGTATGGGTAAAGTTCCTTCTCTATGTGGTTGAGATCGATCAATTGTTATTTTAAACTATTAATAAGAATACGTAACTCCTTTTTTAACCGACGATATTCATTTTTGTTTACTGATCCATCGTACCCAGTAATGTTATAAACCCCTCTTAAATACCCTGAAGGGTCAACCATAGAAAACGCACCGGAATGTGCGTAGCCCCCCTCAGCCTCTTCTTCTCTTCCCGAAAATATCTTAAAGCTTTCAATTCCAAGACGGTGCGTAAGCTCTTCATCGCCAGTCAGAAAATCCCAATTGTCACAATTGTTACAATATCTGTCTTTATAAGAACGCAATGCTGAAGGCGTATCTTTATCAGGATCAATCGAGAACGATAAGAACTGAACTTTTTCGCTCAGGCCCATTTCATCGATTTCATTTTGTAGACGCTTCATTTCAATATTCATTATCGGACAGATCGTTGGGCAAGTCGCAAAAAAGAATTCAGCAATCCAAATTTTGTTTTCATAACTTTTGTTAGTTACTGATAACGAGTCTTGATTTAAGTAGTTAAAAGACCGAATACTTTGGTGCACGGTATCAATGATTTGAACTCCATTTACCTCAGAATATTCAAGGTCATGATGGCCTATGTATGGAAGCTTTTGAACAATCTGCTCTTCTCTTGGTTTGTTTTCCAAATCACATGCAGTGAAAATTAAGATTATAAAGCATGCTGTTAACCCTTTCATTTTTATTTTGCAGCTTGTTTATCATATTGTTTTTGAAGTAAAGCCATGCTCTGCTTCATTCTTCTAATTTGCCCTTCAACATTTCCGGAAAGTACCATTCGCAAGTGACTTTGCTTATCTAAAAGAAGCATTAATTCCTGGAACTTCAGGCCCTCGTTCGTAAGAGTCACCCCGTTGTTTTTGAGATTATATATGGACTTCACATCGCCAGTGGCTAAGATCCAGATTGAAGGGTCATAATTTTCGGCTAAATCACGAACAGCATCGTTAATTACGCTTAGGTCTTCGACAGGATTTCCTTGGTCATCGATTAAAAAAGAAATCATCCTAATTTTTTTAGTCTTCTTGGTTTTGTTTTTCCAAACATGTTGATAGATTGTTTGATTCAAATGCCACATCAAAACAGAACAACTATCTGGGCATGAGCTTTGAAGTGTGTTGATTAAAACGAGCTCGCCTTCAAATTCTTTAGAAGACCTTTTTACGCCTGAGGCATCGGTAAACTCAAACGCGGGGACTACTCCGAAATCATCGAGCACTTCGAATTTATGTTCGCAACTCCTTGTTCCTATAAAGACAAGCAACATAGCAGGGCCAAATACAAGAAAAAAACTAAGGATTTTGTTAAATCTACTTTTTACCAACGGAAATTCTTTAAACCGCAACCGAAGACCAAGCGTCTCCGACAGCAAGGGCCTCCCATAGGGCTATGAATATCAGATATAGGATAAACATCGCATAAGGAATAAGTATGACGTTTCTCATCCATTTTCTTTCGTCACCAAGGTGCATAAATACCATAACGATATACCCCGCCTTCAAAAGAGTTAAAACAATAAAGGTCCACTTTACATATGGCCAAGCTCCTGAAGACTGCTTTATAAAGGCGCCTAAAGCCACCTCTATTACGGTGATTAGTGTTAGCAGTATGGTTACCTTAACAATCTTACTTCTAATCTGTTTTCCTTGTTCTTCAGAATGGTGCGTATCTAAAGAATATTCAATCAAGTCGTCTCTTTCCATGGTAAAAGCAATTTAAATTTAAACGAGGTAAAAGAAGGTGAAAACAAAAACCCAAACTAAATCGACAAAGTGCCAATAAAGTCCAGTTTTTTCAACCATTTCATAATGCCCCCTTTTGTGATAGGTACCTTTCATAGCGCCAATCAAAATCAAAATGTTAATCAAAACCCCAGAAAAAACGTGAAAACCATGGAATCCTGTAATGAAGAAAAAGAAATGCGCGTATTGTTGTGGGCCGTATTCATTTTTAGTAGGTAACCAGTGTGTTCCATCTTCAAACCACTTTGCGCCATACGTTACTTTTGGTGTTCCACTGTATAAAGAAGCATAATATTGCTTTTCTGCTTCTTTTCCTGTGATTTTATCGCCGATTTTTCTTTTTGAATCCTGAGAAGCTCCTTTAATCGTCAATTCCATGTCGTGATCGTGGGCTTTTTTAATTTTAGCTATTGAGCCATCATGAAGATGAATCATTCCTCCTTCGTGAATATGACCATTTTCAGCGGCATGCTGGAAGGTATGCATTAAGTCATCTTTTATAACCTCTCCTTTTTTGTGGTGCATTCCTGCCTCGATAACGGTAAAACTTTCAATCTCACCAAAATGTCCCTTAACTATAGCTTCTGAACCGTCAGCAAGTTCAATTCTTCCAAATTCTGAACCGTGTATGAAGTGGCTCCATTCCCAAACTTGAGAGCCCAAGAAAAAGAACCCGCCTATTACAGTTGCAATCATCCATTTTACAACACCTTTTTTATCCATTCTGTGACCTGCTTCCACCGCCAAAACCATGGTTACTGATGACACAATCAAAATAAAGGTCATTAATGCCACATAAATTAGAGGGTATCCATGTCCTAAAAACGGTAATGAATTAAAAGTTTCCTCACCTATCGGCCAAGCTTCAAGGGTATCATGTCTAACAAATCCATAGGCTACAAGGAGACCGCTGAATGTCAAGGCATCTGAAACAAGGAAAAACCACATCATGAGCTTTCCATAACTGGTTTGAAAAGGTGATTCCTTTCCTCCCCACAATGTTTTTGAATCTAATTGAGTCGTCTGTCCCGCCATTTAAAAGATTTTTTTTGCAAGTTTAATGAATAAAAACCAAAAACAGTATCAAATAGCCCCACAAAAGCCCTAAAAAATGCCAGAAAATAGCTGTTAAACGAAGCGTTAAATGATTTTCAGCACCAAACTTATTCATAAATGTTTTTAAAACCACACGGCTCAAATAAATTAAGGCCACTGCAACATGCAATAAATGCAGGAAGGTTAATATAAATAAGAAGGATGAGGCCATGTCTGAAGACTCCGTGGCCTTGATTTGGAGGAAATTTGATAAAACCTTCCCCTTGTAAAACAGTTTCCTGTTCTTGTATTCGAGTTTCTCTCCTTTGAAGGAGATATTAAAATCTTCCCCTAATTTGCCTTTAGCAAAAAAATCACCTCTTCCATCAACTACGTTTTGGGAGAGTTGTTTTAGTCTTAAAATATCGGCTGAAGCTAATGGCGTTGAGTCATTTAAGAAAAAAGAATTGTTTTTCACAAAAAGCGGCGTTCCTTTAAATACAAGGGTATATTGATTTTTGCTGTTGGCAGTTACCAAACGAAACTTGTTGTTATAGTTTTCTCCCGAGATGAACTCTTTCATATAATTCTGGAATGAGGAAAAATCTTGCTCACTCATTTTTTTCTCACTTAACAAATAGTCATTGCCATCAACCGTAATAAATTGGTCATTCTTTTTTACTTCGAAATAGTCACCGTATCGACCATCTGTAACCACAATGTGATTTTGAAAAGGGTGCACGCCTCTGTCCATCAATTGCCCAAAACCTGACCATTGAAAGTAAATGAATAAGAGACCAAAAATTAATGTGGATAACATCCCAACTTTGGTAAGGAGTAAATTGTCTTTCTTTGCATAGCTAATAGACGCAATGAAAGTCAAACTACTTGTAACGATGCATGCCGTACTCCACCAAAATGCGCCCGGCAAAGTTGTCTCAAGCCAAAACGCATCACCCATACTGACTATGTAGGCAGAAGAAAGCCCAGCAAAAAGCATTACGATGCTGAAACAGCTCACATAAACAAGATTTTTTTTCATTTTTTCATGGACGACAGGGTCCAGATCTTTAGATAAATCCATCACTTAAAATTTTAATATGTTCTGCTTTATCTAGAACATAGGTAAATTGAATAATTGGTAAATAAACAAAGGAAGCGAACATTAGTTTTCTCGCATCAGCATCTTCTTGGCTAAGGAACAATTTATACGCATAAATGAAAAATAAAGTGCCCAGAATTGCTGCAATTACGAACGTTGTATTTCCTGTCCAATCTAAAATCCATGGAATTAAACTAAAGGGAATCAGGGCTAAGGAATACAATAGAATTTGAAATGCGGACTGCTTAGATTTTCCAGAAGCCGATGGTAGCAAATGGTAACCAGCTTTCTTATAATCCTCGTGAGTAACCCATGCAATAGCCCAAAAGTGAGGGAATTGCCATGTGAATTGAACAAAAAACAAAACTCCTGGAAGAAATCCAAAGGTATTTGTTGCTGCAATCGCACCAAGAAAAGGAGGAATCGCACCTGGAAATGCACCGACAAATACAGCCCATGCGCTTTTTGATTTCATGGGTGTATACATAAAGACGTAAGAGATAAAGGCTGCCAAACCAAGTAAAGCACACTTTAAATTGATGAGGTAAAGAAGCCCTGTTCCTATTACCAGCGTTGCAATTACAATGCTGTAAGCAGATCTTAGACTCATTTGTCCTTGAGGGAGAGGTCTGTTTGAGGTACGCGCCATGAGCTTATCAATATCTTTTTCCCAGATTTGGTTTGCTCCATTTGATGCTGCTGTTACTAGAGACCCTCCAAGCATTAAAAAGAGTATTTGAAGATAATCGGAACCACCTGCAAACAAGTAGCCTGATAATGCAGATAGAACTACTAGAAAAGAGAGTCTAAACTTGGTGAAAAGTATTATTTTTTTTAGTAGACTCTGTTGAATTAAAACTTCTTGCGTCATTGCCGTGCAAATTTACGAATTAATTAGTGTTTTTAGCAGTAAAGCATTGTATTAATGAGAAATATTAAAAAAGCAAATATTGTCAAAAGGCAACGCACAATAAGCGTTATATTTATGACAAAAATTAATTTTTATGTTCGAAAACATTTCTATAGAAATTTCTGAAGGTATCGGTGTCTTAACGATTAATAGACCAAAGCAATTGAATGCTTTGAATAAACAAACTATTGAAGAAGCCCATAAGGCCTTGAAAAACTTGGAGGCAGACTCTAATGTTGGTGTAATTATACTTACAGGTGCTGAGGATAAAGCCTTTGTAGCAGGAGCAGATATAAAAGAGTTCGCTGACTTTTCAATTGCACAAGGTGGCACTCTAGCTCAAGAAGGCCAACGCTTGTTATTCGACTTCGTAGAGCATTATTCGAAACCAGTTATTGCTGCCGTTAATGGCTTTGCGCTAGGTGGCGGATTAGAATTGGCAATGGCCGCTCATATTAGAATAGCATCTAGCAATGCTAAAATGGGATTGCCAGAGGTGTCTTTAGGCGTTATTCCTGGTTATGGGGGCACGCAAAGACTAGCGCAACTTGTTGGAAAAGGAAAGGCGAATGAAATGATTTTCAGTGCAGGAATGATTTCAGCGGAAGAGGCCGCAACTTGCGGTTTGGTTAATTCCGTGGTACCCCAAGAATCCCTAATGGAGACTGTGAAAAAGTTGGCTTCGAAAATATTAAGAAATTCACCGATGGCGATACGTTCTGCAATAAAAGCCGTAAATGCGGGTTATACTTCGGGAAAAAACGGATACGAAGTGGAAATCGAAGAGTTTGCGAAATGCTTCGGAACAGAAGAATTCAAAGAAGGGACAACTGCTTTTTTAGAAAAGAGAAAAGCCAAATTTAGAAAGTAAAATGACCAGTCCAGTTAAAAAGCTTTTTGGACAAACAGCCGTTTATGGTATGTCTTCTATTTTAGGAAGGCTGCTCAATTATTTGCTAGTTCCTCTATACACTGCCGTTTTCGTTGACCCTGCTGATTATGGTGTTGTCTCTGAGCTTTATGCCTGGGTTGCATTCCTTATTGTTCTGCTTACTTTTGGAATGGAGACCGCTTTCTTTAGATTTATTCAAAAAGAAGGCCAGCGTGAAAAGACATTTGCTACGGCATTGGTTTCTTTGTTGTTTGTTAATGCTGTTTTTTTTATCATTTTGGCCATTTTCCATCAGGATATTGCGAGGCTTTTACTCTTTGAACATCATGGTGAATATATTTTATTATTAGGTGGAATTGTTGCTATTGATGCTATTTCTTCTTTGCCTCTTGCCAAACTTAGAGCAGAGGAACGAGCCGTCCGGTTTTCAATAATCCAATTTAGTTCAATAGGCATTAATATCGCGTTAAATTTAGTTCTCATGCTCGGGTTTGTAGACCCTGAGCATCCTGAAAAAGGGATATTCTATATTCTATTGGCAAATCTTATGGCATCTCTAATTAAGCCGATTTTAATGTATAAGTCGTTTCAATTAAAAGCTTCGTTTGATCGTGCATTAATGCATAAAATGCTTCGTTACTCTATCCCTTTGGCAATCGCTGGTTTTGCTGGTATTATCAATGAAATGTTGGATAGGATTTTATTAAAGCAACTCTTATTCGACCCAACGTCTCCAGAATCATTAAATCTCGCAGAGGCCCAAGTAGGTATTTATAGTGCATCTTATAAATTGGCAATGCTTGTCACTATATTTTTACAGGCTTATCGCTATGCGGCTGAGCCATTTTTCTTCAATCAAATGAAGAATGAACATAGGACCCAGGTATATGTGAAGGTAATGAATGCATTTATTGGCTTAGTCTGTTGTGTTTTTTTACTTGTAAGCCTAAATATTGATGTTTTTAAACATTTCATTCAAAATGAGTCTTATTGGGTCGGTCTTAAAGTCGTCCCAATATTACTGTTGGCAAATGTTTTCTTGGGGATTTATTACAACCAAAGCATTTGGTACAAGCTGAGCGGAAAAACCGGGTATGGTGCACTGATTGCCATATGTGGCGCACTTTTAACTATAACCTTGAATATGATTTATATCCCTCAGTATGGCTACATAGCTTGTGCGTGGGCAACACTAATTGTCTACTTTATACAAATGATTCTTTCTTACATTCTAGGACAGAGGCACTACCCAATCCCATACAATCTTAAAAAGTTTTTTTTATACCTGGGGATTACTCTCGGGATTTACTTTTTTGCGCGTGAATTTCAGTTTGAGGATCAAGTTATAAATCTTGTATACAGGAATAGTCTTCTACTTATGCTTATTCTATTTCTTTTTTGGAACGAAAAGAAGCCTTTGGCTGAACTTGAAGTTTAACGACTTTAATTCTATTTGAGGCTCTCGTGTTAGGTTAGCTGTCCTGAATCAATTAACTTTGTGGTCTGTAATATGTCACAATTCAAAGCCGGAAATTTTTTAGATCAAATTGAGATTCCTGAGGATCTTAGAACGAAGTTTTCTTTAAAGGATTTACCGCAGGTTTCAGAAGAGGTAAGACAATATATTATTGATGTAATCTCAGAGATCGGTAATAGTCATTTTGGAGCGAGTCTCGGCGTGGTTGAATTGACAGTTGCACTTCATTATGTCTTTGATACGCCAAAAGATAAAATCGTTTGGGATGTCGGACATCAGGCTTATGGTCACAAAATTTTAACCGGCCGCAGAAATATTTTTCACACGAATAGAAGTAAAGGTGGGATTTCAGGTTTTCCCAAACGTTCGGAGAGTGAATACGATACCTTCGGCGTGGGCCATTCTTCAACTTCTGTTTCGGCTGCTTTAGGTATGGCTATTGCTAATAAATATAAAGGCGACCCTAAAACACAACATATCGCTGTAATTGGTGATGGCGCCATGACCGCTGGTATGGCTTTCGAGGGGATTAATCATGCTGGTTTCGAAAAGGATGCAAATCTTTTAGTGATTTTGAATGATAATGGAATGTCCATTGATCCCAGTGTTGGCGCATTGCGCGAGTATTCTAAAAATTTTAAACCTTCTCAGGCAGCAGTTAACGTCAAAGATGAATTGTGGAAAATACTCGGAAAAGTTTCGAAGTTTGGTCCTGATGCACAAAGTATTGTTGCTAAAGTTTCAAAGGCCTTAAAAGGTGGCCAGAGCAACTTATTTGAGTCATTGAATTTCCAATATTTTGGACCAGTTGATGGTCATGATGTGGAACGCATAGCGACGGTATTAACTGAATTAAAAGATATTCCAGGCCCTAAAATATTGCATTGTATTACGAGAAAAGGAGCTGGATACAAGTTTGCTGAGGAAGGCAATCCAGCACAATGGCATGCACCCGGAATATTCAATAAAGAAACGGGTGAAATCGTTAAGATATCGCCAGCCGCTTCCGAACCACCAAAGTATCAAGAGGTATTCGGGCATACCATTGTTGAGCTTGCAGAAAAGAATGACAAAATAATGGGTATAACCCCTGCAATGCCCTCAGGATGTTCTCTAAATATTATGATGAAGGCGATGCCCGATCGTGCATTTGATGTAGGTATTGCTGAGCAACATGCAGTTACCTTTAGCGCAGGACTTGCAACGCAAGGCCTGATACCTTTTTGTAACATATATTCCTCTTTCATGCAAAGGGCATTTGATCAAGTTTTACATGATGTTGCAATTCAAAACTTAGATGTAGTTTTCTGTTTGGATAGGGCAGGTCTTGTTGGCGCTGACGGGGCTACGCATCATGGGGCATATGATTTGTCATATATGCGGTGTATTCCTAATATGGTTGTGTCTGCTCCAATGAACGAAGAAGAATTAAGAAACCTTATGTTTACTGCGCAATTGCCAAAACAGGGCCCTTTTACGATAAGGTATCCTCGGGGAAGAGGGAATCTCTCAGAATGGAAAACCCCCATGAAAGAAATTACTATTGGCAAAGGAAGGCGTATAACAAATGGTAACGATTTAGCTATTCTATCAATGGGTCATCCTGGTAATTTTGTTCAGTCGGCACTAGAGGAATTGGAAAGTCTTGGCGCCTCTGTTGCGCATTACGATATGCGTTTTGTGAAGCCAATTGATGAGCTTATTCTACATGAAGTTTTTACCAAATTCAAATATGTTATTACGATTGAAGATGGATGTATTATGGGTGGATTTGGCTCTGCTGTGATAGAATTTATGGCAGACCAGAAGTACCAAGCCGATATCACAAGATTGGGCATCCCAGATAAATATATACATCATGGAACTCAAAAAGAGTTATGGGCTGATTGCGGTTTTGATTCAAAAGGCATTGTAAATACTGTCATTAAGACACTATCTATCTCTAAACACGCAATAAAACTGAAAAAAAACATCAGCTAATCTTAAATTTTACTTTATATTGGACGACTAAATTGATGAAATTATGTCTGCAAAAACCAATCAAAGTGCCCTTTTTACGCTAACGACAGTATTCTTTTTCTGGGGGTTTGTTGCTGCAAGTAACGATATTTTAATTCCCGTATTTAAGGAAGCGTTTGATTTAACTCAAGGTCAAAGTCAATTTGTTTCCATTGCTTTCTACATTTCATATACGGTTGGTTCTTTAATATATATGGGCGTTTCAATTTTCATTGGAAAAGACCTCGTTAACAAAATAGGATATAAAAATGGATTGGTTCTAGGTTTAGTTATTTCTGCTTTGGGGACATTGCTATTTTATCCGGCTGCAAATTCGGGCTCTTATCCTTTAATGTTAGCAGGATTATTTACTGTGGGACTAGGTTTTTCATTGCAGCAAACTGTTGCAAACCCATTAGCTATTGCTTTGGGGCCAGTTAAAACAGGGTCTCAACGACTTACTCTAGCAGGAGGGATAAACAATCTAGGAACCACTATCGGTCCTCTAATCGTCAGTTTCGCCATTTTTGGCACGGCTTCTTCTGGAAGTACAAACATGAGTATCGAAAGCGTTAAGATCCCGTATTTAATTTTGGGTTTAGCCTTTTTATTGGTAGCTGTTATGTTAAAGTTTTCTTCTTTACCGGAGCATCCTGAGGCCGTCGAAGAATCTGATGATGACGTTTCTTCTTCCAAAAAGTCAGCATTACAATACCCACAGTTAGTTTTGGGTATGTTCGCGATATTTCTTTATGTAGGTGTTGAGGTTTCAACGGCAGCGAATTTACCTGAATATATGGCGAAAGAATTAGGTTTTGCTATAGATAAAATAGCACCGTATGTTTCTCTTTATTGGGCGAGTTTAATGATTGGTCGATGGACTGGTGCTGTTCAGGCTTTTACAGATAACATGTCAATGCAAAAAGTATTGCGCTTTATCGCGCCATATTTGGCATTTGGTGTTTTTTTACTTGTCAATGCGATTGCCAATCATGATTTAACGCCATTTTACGTTTACGGCGTGATTATTTTGGTATTGATTGCCGCGGATATGGCGAGTAAAGGTGACGCTGCGCGTATGTTGTTGATTTTTTCCATTCTAGGTATTTGCGCCTTATTTGTAGGTATGACAACCACAGGAATGATTAGTGTTTACGCCTTTACAAGTGTAGGGTTATTTTGCAGTACGTTATGGCCTTGTATTTTTGCACTGTCAGTTCGCGGATTGGGAAAACATACGAGTCAAGGTAGTAGCTTTTTAATTATGATGATTATGGGTGGCGGAATTATTAGTTGGCTACAAGGTTCAGTATCAGAAAGTATTGGAATTCAAAGTAGCTATATCGTTGGTGTTTTGTGCTTTACATACTTAGGTTTCTTTGCATGGATTGTGAAAAGACGTTATTCTGCCGAAGTATAAAACTAGTCTATCAATTCGAACAGCAAACTACTTAGTGTTTAAATGACATTTATATGCCCTCATGGTGCGTTTTTGTATGTAAAGTGTTAAATTCACCTTCTAAATACCAAATCAAAACCAAAGAATGACTTTTCATAATTTCTTTTTGTTCAGAAGATTCAACTTATTATTATTCTTTTACTTTTTTACTTCTTTTATTGCTGATGCTCAAAATGAGATAGACCTTTCTATTCGCCAACGTGTATCGGATCTAATGTCTAAAATGACATTGGAAGAAAAAATAGGTCAAATGAATCAATACAATGGCTTTTGGAATGTAACTGGTCCCTCCCCTGCGGAAGGGAATGCAAAAGAAAAATATGACCATCTCGCAAAAGGCTGGGTTGGAAGTATGCTAAATGTAAGGGGCGCTGAGGAGGTAAGAGCTGTTCAAAAGGTTGCAGTCGAACAGTCAAGATTAGGCATTCCCTTGATCATCGGTTTTGACCTCATTCATGGCTATAAAACTATAAGCCCGATCCCTCTTGCGGAATCTGCGAGTTGGGATTTAGATGCAATTAAAAATGCAGCATCCTTGGGGGCTAAAGAAGCCGCCGCAGCAGGTATCAATTGGACTTTTGCGCCGATGGTTGACATTACAAGGGATGCCAGATGGGGACGTGTAATGGAGGGTGCTGGAGAGGATCCATATCTCGGTAGCCAAATCGCTTCTGCGCGTGTAAAAGGATTTCAAGGTTTAGACTTGTCGAGTCCAAATACGGTAGCTGCTTGCGCGAAACACTTTGCGGCATATGGATTTGCTGAAGCAGGACGAGACTATAATACAGTGGATATTGGTGACAATACTTTACACAACATTGTTTTACCTCCATTCAAGGCAGCGACTGAGGCCGGAGTAAAAACTTTCATGAATTCATTTAATGACCTGAATGGTATTCCAGCAACAGCTGATAAGAACTTGCAACGAAATATTCTTAAGGGCGATTGGGGATTTGAAGGATTTATAGTTTCCGATTGGGGTTCTTTAAAGGAAATGATCGACCATGGTTATGCTGAGAACAACCATCATGCTGGCTCTTTAGGTTTGAATGCTGGTTCAGACATGGACATGGAGTCATACATCTATTTAACAGAGCTTAAATCATTACTAAAAGAAGGGGAAGTTACAATGGCACAAATCAATGACGCAGTCCGTCGTATTTTGACTGTTAAATTTGAACTGGGACTCTTCGAAGATCCTTATAAGTACTGTGATGTTGAAAGAGAACAAAGTGTTATAGGCTCGAAAGAAATGAATGAAGGAGTGTTAGATATGGCCCGAAAATCTATGGTGCTTCTTAAAAATGACAAAGGGATTTTACCTCTTAAGAAGCAAGCCCAAAAAATCGCCCTCATTGGACCTCTAGCAGCTGACAAGAATAGTCCACTCGGAAATTGGAGGATTGCGGCAGAAAATAATTCTGCAGTTTCAGTTCTTGAAGGATTACAGGCATACAAAGGCAATGTAATAACACACGAACAAGGCGTAAAATTAGTGGAGGCCATACCTGCTTTTCATGAAGAGGTTCAAATAAACACAACGGACAAGTGTGGTTTTAAGGCGGCAATAAAGGCGGCAAAAAAAGCAGATGTAGTTGTAATGGTCCTTGGAGAGTACGGTTTTCAGTCTGGAGAAGGGCGAAGCCGAACAAAGTTAGGTTTACCGGGCTTTCAACAGGAGTTGTTAGAAGCTGTATATAAAGTGAATCCTAATATTGTTCTCGTATTAATGAATGGCCGTCCTTTGGTGTTAAATTGGGCGGAGGCTCATCTGCCGGCTATTTTAGAAACTTGGCATTTAGGGACACAGAGTGGTAATGCTATTGCAGAGGTGCTTTATGGTGATTATAATCCAAGCGGGAAGCTTCCGATGAGTTTCCCAAGAAGCGTTGGTCAATTGCCATTATACTATAATTACAAAAGTACAGGCCGCCCAGGAGCGGACGGTACAGATGCAGGTAGTGTTTTTTGGTCTCATTATGGGGACGAAAAAAACACACCACTATATCCTTTCGGATATGGGCTCAGTTATACCACTTTTGAGTATTCAAATATAAGGCTTAGCTCCAACACCTTGGATTTAGAATCAAGTATTACGGCTTCAGTAACCGTTTCTAATACGGGAAAAGTAAAAGGAAAAGAAGTTGTTCAAATGTATATTAAGGATCATTTTGCCAGCACAACAAGGCCTGTGAGAGAGCTCAAAGGTTTTGAGTTGCTTTCTATTGAACCAGGAGCATCGGTGGATGTTCAGTTTGAAATATCCAAAGAGGATTTGGAGTTTTATACCGAAAAAAAAATCTGGGAAGCTGAGCCAGGTGCATTCACTGTTTTTATTGGTACAAATTCCGCGACCAAAAGGTATGCAGCGTTTACTCTGCGATAGGATTTTTTATCATTATCAACTTACAAGCCTTATCTTTGTAACCTTATGGATTACCAAATTGAATTGCGTTATCAAAAATTAGTTGCTCACCTGGAAAAATCTTTGGGACCAGATTTGGACGTTCATGCTTTGCTTTTCTTAATTGGAGTTAACGAATTGGGAATTGGACACAAAAGGTATAGCAAACAAGAAAAAACAGACTTGATCCATGTAGCTATTTGTACTCTTTTGGTGCCTGCAGGTTATTACGAGTTTAAAGGACGAGATGAAGATGGATGGCCACATTTTGAACTATTAAAAAACCTACCAGCTATAAATTCTAAGGATCAAGAGCATTTAATTAAAGAAGCGATGTTAGACTATTTTTTAGAACATCAATATTATGATGAAATAAAAGACCTCGTCTCTGATTAATTAATAATTAACACCTTTCCTACTTTTTGGTCTTTACCAACATTAGTCGCAGTCCAAATATAGTAGACTCCTGTTGCAACTCTTTGTCCATTAAGTGCTTGACAATTCCACACAACCGTACCCCCATTTGATGTTGTTCTGTACACCAAATTACCTGCAGCATCTGTAATTTTCACATCGCTATTATACCTGATGCCCTGAATCGTAACGGGCCCTGAATAATTTGGTCTTACTGGGTTAGGAAAGACATTGAATGTCTCATACGTTGGATCCTCGTAGCTTGCATCAGAACGGTAAGAAACCAAACCATTATCAGTAATAATATAGAGCTCTCCAGAGTTTTGATCTAATTTTAAATCAAAGATATTATTTGAAACTAGAGGAGAATTTTCAGTAGTAAATTGTTCAAGAATTTCAGATCCGTCTGCACTGAGTAATAGAATACCTGCATTGGCTGTTGCAACCCATTTTCGATTTCCTCCATCGACTTCAATATCTGTAATATGAGTATTACCGAGTACATATTCTACATTTCCTTCAAAGGTTACTTTTACTCTTTGTACATCAAAATCTCCTGCATTACCAGCAAATGTATTTGCTGCGTTGTATAGAATTGCAAAGCCTGCGTCCGTTCCTACCCATATTTCTCCATCAAAGTCAGCTGCTATTGCTGTTACATTTGGAGAAGGTAGATTTCCTGAATTTACACCGGTATATACATGTATATATTCATCGTCACTTTCGTCATCAATAGTATTTTTGTGGTTGTATCCAAATAACCCATGCTCTTCGGAAGCAAACCAGATATTATCATTGAAGTCAACGATCATTTTCGTTGTATAGATATTTCTGGCGCTGGATCCACAATCGAAATTAAACCAGGATC
Organism: Crocinitomicaceae bacterium; assembly: GCA_029251865.1. GTDB lineage: Bacteria > Bacteroidota > Bacteroidia > Flavobacteriales_D > Crocinitomicaceae > UBA952. The sequence continues at coordinate 56,756 of JAQXCN010000030.1, forward strand.
CATCAGGACGTAAAACATTTAAAGGTCGTTCGGTATACCCATTTAACACCCATAAGTTGTTTTGTGCATCATAGCGAACACCTGAAGCTAAACTCCAGCCATTTTCAATCCCGGTAAATGCAAGTGTTGAATTAGAGTCATCAAAAACGGTTACAGAATCTCCTGTGAAAATGGTCAAGGGTTTTTCGGAGTATGAGGCGACAGCGTATTGTTCAGGGTTGTTCGGATTAACTGAAATATCAATAAAATCCCAAATATTATCATTTTGCCATTGTGGTACATTTGAAACATTCTTAAAGGACCAAGCCTCTTCTTTAAAAACATGGACACCATTCGTGCTAAAAGAGGGAAGCTTACCTAAAAGTCGGCCACTAGCGACTGCTAATGTATTGTTTTGCCAGTCCATGGCGTAGAAATTATTATTGTAAGGGCCTACTATTGGGAAGGTTTTATATCCAATTCCAGAAGGGTAAAGGTAAAGCCCATTGATTTGATCTGCAGACCAGACTCCCTCATTGGTTCTAATAGTACGAATAGGAGAAATCCAAATGTTAAAGTTATTTGAATTGTAGGATATTGGACCTGACAAGTTACTATTGTAGATGTAGATCGCTCCCTCCATATTTACAGCAAATGTTGTGTCATCCAATATATTTATTGAATTAATTTCCAAAGAAAACGGCACGTTTGTAAGCAGTGTAAAGCTGTTGTTGAAAAGATAAAATACACTATCTGAGCCATAAGTGTCGTCTTTGAGAAGGATAAATTGTTTATTGTCGAACAGTTCTATTTCACTGTAATAATTTTCTGTTTGAATCGGTACACGAAAATCCGTTTGCCATTGGCTAACATCAGGAAGAGCTGGATTTTCGATTAGTCCATATTTTAATCTGTCTGCTGTGAGTGCAAAGATTGTATCCGTAGCGAAGCTCAAGTCGAGAATCGGTTGGTTTCCATTTGTTGGATAATATGTGTCTTTAATTTCATCCTTGTTCAGATCAAGCTTTGCAATACAAAAATCAGTAGCTACATAAACATAAGGGCCTTGTCGCTTAAAGCGATTTATTTTTTTTGAATTCGGAATTGATGCAAGCTTAATTGCGGGGATATTGTATATAGATGATGCGGTAATCTTGTCAATATTACCATTTGTGTAACCCACGAGGACGCATGCCTCGACAGAGTCATAATACAGACAAGAAATCTCGATATCAGACAGACCGTTCACCTCTGTAAGTAATTCTTCCTCTTCAGTATCTCGATTTAAAACGTGTAACCCATTTGTGTAGGCCGTAAATATTGTGTTTTCGGCTACGACTACATCTACAGCCTTACCTGAGGCAACATGGAGCCTCCATTGCCCCATACCTATTTGAGCCCAAAAATAATTCCCAACAATCAGGGTAAGTACAAGCATAAATGTCTTCACACTGCAATAACGTCGGTTTGTTCCATATATTGAAGTTACAGGAATCATTTTCATTTTTTTATGAGAATAAGCAGTGCTGGTGTTTTGGCAAAAACATTCCATTCGCCACTATTTAGTAGTCGATCAATTTCTTCTTGATAAGTAACCTCATTAAAGGGGTATTTGTTTTCTTCTGCAGTAAGTAAAGCAATACAGTTTGCGTCACCTTTATACGGATAGTGATAAATATAATCTCTAAAAGCAAGGTGTGGAGCGAGTGGTGCTTGTGCGCTCACTCTCAAGGAGTCTGGAATGGTAGCTAAAACTTGATGTACATTCTCTACATCGAAATTTCTACCCCAATGAATTGGGGCATAAAACCTTGTATTATCTTTTTTATAGTATTCGGAGGTCCTGTTCTCCATAAATTTAAATGTTGAAACGGCACAAATACCAACCATCACCGCTGTTAATTTGAGTTTCTTATTTTCTAACCCATTTAAAAAGGTATACAGCGCAATCACAATAATAGGAACAAATTCAATCGAATAATGATCGCTAATACCCCACCTAATAGGCAAGTCGTTGTACATTTTTTGAGCGAGAATTGGTACAATCATGATGAGGTACTCTGGATAAAAAACAAGTGCCCATCCTCCGGCTAAAATAATAGCTAAATACGTTTCTGCTTTAATACCGTCATAATAGGGATCTCCGGAATGGTTTTCGAACAAGAGTTCAATAGCTCTTATTGGGTGTTTAATAATGTTAACAATGACCTCCCCAAAGTTTCCACCCAGCGCGTTAAAGGAATGGTGTAGATATACGCCATCCGTATTTGAGAGCGATGGAATCACAACTTTTAGTATTAAAATAAAATAGAGAAACGCCCCAATCATCATAGCGCTGCTTATTTTAAGCCGTTTCCATTCTTTATTTATTAAATGTCTGAAGCTCAACCCTAAGCCAATAAAACCTGCCCAAAGGGCCATGTTTTCTTTTGAAATAAGAATTAAAACAAAAAAGAGAACGCTCTTCAGTAAAGCTTCTTTTTTATAATAATAAAGGAACCAAGGAACAAACATCGCTGCAACGACATTGTCATGGTAGTCGAAGCTCAAAGCGGAATAGATCCCCCAGATACAGAAAAAATGAACAGTAGCAAGTGTAGCAAACCTTCTATGATCCGATATTAGAAAAACAAACTTATAGATGCCAATACCGCCAAACAGTATTGCGCTCCATTGAAAAATCAACATTGTATAACTTCCAAAAACCCAATAGAAAGGTGAAATTAAAAGAGGGTATAATGAAAAGTGATCCGCCAAAACATTATCAAAGGAAGGCTGCATAATCATGCAATTATTCCAGCGGAAATGTGCGTAGTCAAAAATAGCATTTTGATTAATGCCTAAATCCCAACCGTATGTTCTAAAGTTATAGTGATTTAGGAAACTCGTCGCAGCAAATATAGCTCCAAAGCATACCAACACAAGAATCAACCATTTGTGTTTTTCCGCGATGCTTTTAATCATTACTTGTATTTTTTTCAGAAATAATATAGTTCGGACGCCCTTTGCTTTGGGCAAAAACCTTACCTAAATATATCCCAATAATACCAATCATAATCAGTTGTATTCCACCAATTAAAAGTATGCTAGCTATGATAGATGTCCAGCCCGGTATCGCCTCATTCCCAAAGGCAAAAACGTAAATAGCATACAAACCATAAATAAATGCAAGTAGCGCAAAGAATACGCCAAAATAAATAGAAAAATATAAGGGCTTTGCACTTAAAGAGGTGATTCCTGTAAGCGCAAATCGAATCATTTTTGAAAACGAGTATTTTGTTTCTCCAGCAAACCTTTCATTGGGAACATAATCAATCGCCTCTTGGTGAAAGCCAAGCGATGGGATAATTCCGCGGATAAAAAGATTAGACTCTTTATAATTTCTTAGGGCTTGAATAACTTTTCGATCAAGTAGCCTAAAATCAGCAACACCATCTTCGAGTTTTATTTGGCTCAAGGCATTAACCATTCGATAGAATAATTTAGAGGTAGTTCTTTTAAACCACGGAAGCGAGCTATCCTTTCTTTTGGTGTAGACAACATCCGCGCCATTTTTCCAACGTTTTACCATCTCAGGAATGAGTTCAACAGGATGCTGAAGGTCCGCGTCTAAGGATATAACCCCATCCAACCTAGCATGATCTAACCCCGCTTTGAGAGCAGGTTGGTGTCCAAAGTTTCTTGAGAATGAAAGATATTTAACACGTGAATCTTCTTTTGCTAGATTCTTGATGAGTTCCAGCGATCTGTCATGACTTCCATCGTCAACAAATATAAATTCAACTTCATCAAGGCTGAGAGGAGAGATTGTCTCGTTTAGCTTTGAATACATAAGGTCAATATTCCCTTCTTCATTGAAGGTTGGAATTACAACGCTAAGTGTATTTTTTATCAAAGGCTTTTTTTTCAAAGTTAAGTATAATAACCTTTTTATAATGTGCTTATATTTGCAATACTTAAAGAAGTAGTTTATGGAAGAACGCATCTCAACTAATAAAGCACCGAAACCCGTTGGGCTTTATCCACATGCTAGAAAAGCAGGAAACTTATTGTTTTTATCTGGAGTGGGGCCTAGAGTCGCAGGTTCTGATGCTACAGATTCAATGGTTCCAGGTCTTAAATTAGACCATAACGGGAATTTTTTAGAATTTGATTTTGAAGCGCAGTGCAGAAGTGTTTTTGATAATGTTAAAATTATACTTGAAGAATCAGGGTCTAGCTGGGATCAGCTTATTGATGTCACTGTTTTTTTGGTAAATATGAAAAGAGATTTTCAGGTATACAATAGAGTTTATGCTGAGTACTTCAAGGATAATTTGCCATGCCGAACTACAGTAGAAATTAATTCATTACCCACTCCAATTGCGATTGAGTTAAAATGTATTGCAACAACAAAAGAATTATGAAAGGATTTATTTTACGTATTATTATCGCGCTGACCGCATTAGGATTTAATGTTTATTTATTTAGCACAGCCTGGGGCTGGGGGATTTCAATGTTATTTGTATCCGCTTTCATCATACTTTCTTTCTTTAGAAATCCAAGTATGATTTTAGCTTTAAATCAAATGCGTGTTGGGAACCATGAAAAGGCATATAAATATATAAGCCGAATTAAAAGCCCTGAATTTTTACCTAGAAAACAGCATGCGTATGTAATTTTTCTTCAGGCTATTATGGGTGCCCAAACATTGGGCCCGGCTCAAAGCGAACCGAAGTTGAGGAAAGCTTTGGCTTTGGGATTAAGAACTCCTGAAGATAACGCTATGGCTCGAATGCACCTCGCAGGGGTTTGTGCTCAGTCCGGCCGAAGAAAAGAGGCGATGTCGTTACTTTCGGAGGCGAAAAAACTTGATAAGTCTGGAATGATGAAGGACCAAATTAAAACGATGCAACAGCAACTTCAAGCCGCGCCTTCAAAGAATCAAATGCGAATGGCTCAAATGATGGGCGGAAGAAAGAAGACGCCAAAGATGCGTTAACGATGTCAGGAACTAAACATTTTACAGAACCTTGGGACGACTACGAGCTCATTGATGCAGGTGGAGGCAAGAAACTCGAACGTTGGGGTGAAATCATAACAATACGCCCTGAGATGCAGGCTTATTTTCATAGTGGTATTCCTTTTGATCAATGGAAAAAAATGGCCCATTGGGAGTTCACAGAAAAAAAGGCAAACAAAGGTGCATGGAAAGCACTTAAGAAAAATAGTCCATCGACTTGGGACGTTAGTTATGGAAGACTGGTCTTTAAGCTTGAAATCACCAGCAATAAGCATTTAGGATTATTTCCAGAACAAAAGACGAATTGGGAATTCATTGAAGATCATCTATCTAGCGAAGAAAAGTTTTTAAATCTTTTTGCTTACACAGGTGCTTCTTCATGTGTTGCGCGTCATCTTGGTTCTGATACGTATCATTTAGATTCAGTTAAACCGATCATTTCCTGGGCTAAACAAAACATGGAGAAAAGTCGCATCATGAATATTCGATGGGTACATGAAGATGCGCTTAAGTTTGTGAGTCGTGAGCAGAAAAGGGGTAATACCTACAAGGCGATTCAAATGGATCCACCAGCCTGGGGTCTTGGCGCAAAAGGCGAAAAGTGGAAGTTGGAGGATAAAATTGACGAATTATTAGCTGCTACTTCAGCAATTTTAGATAAAAATGGGTTTTTAATTCTCAATACCTATTCACCTTCTGTTGATCAGGAGACATTGAAAGAATTGATGTCTATCTATTTTCACAACAGAACATCATTTGTTAAGAGTTTACATATGAAAACAACATCAGGAAAGCATCTTTATTTTGGTGAGCTTGCACGCGTGTATTAATCTATCAAAGAAGGTCATTCGCCATATTTGCGAGTTCTGACCGTTCTCCTTTCTCAAGTTTAACATTAGAAAACAACTTTTGACCTGTCAAACGATCAATGAGATAAGCCAACCCATTACTGTTTTCGTCAAGGTATGGCGTATCTATTTGATGAACGTCACCAGTGAAAACAATCTTCGTGTTTTCTCCTGCTCGTGTAATAATTGTTTTTACCTCATGCGGCGTCAAGTTTTGAGCCTCATCAATAATAAACATAATGTTTGAAAGACTACGTCCTCTTATGAAGGCTAATGGGGTGATTAAAATTTTCCCCGACTCTTGCATTTCAAGGATTGCCTTGTGTTTCTTTTCATTTTGTCCGAATTGCGATTTAATAAACTTCAGGTTATCAAAGAGGGGTTCCATGTATGGACCAATCTTATCATTAGCATCCCCAGGAAGAAATCCTATTTCTTTATTCGATAAAGGAACAATGGGTCTCGCTAAAATAATTTGATTGTACTGTTTGGCTTGCTCTAAAGCTGAAGCTAAGGCAAGTAAGGTCTTTCCTGTTCCCGCAACGCCTTGTATAGCAACGAGTTTTATGTTTTGATTCATCAAGGCGTGAAGCGCAAAGGCTTGTTCTGCATTTTTTGGTTTAATACCGTAAACAAATTCTTTTTCAATACGCTCAACTTGATCTACTGCATGGTTAAAAAACGCGAGAGATGAAGATTTTCCGTTTTTGAGAATATAATAACCGTTGGTGAGTTTATTGGCACCAAGTATTCCATTCTCGTCAATTCTTCCTTTTGTAAATATTTCTCTGATTTTCTCTGAGTCAACACCTTCTATAGTATTAGATTTCTCCTCATTTTTGATGGTCACCTTGCCTGTTTCGTAATCTTCAGCGATAACCCCAAGTGCTTTAGCTTTAATTCTCAGGTTAATATCCTTAGTTACAAGAGTTATTGATTTTTTTGGTTCATTTTCTTTTAGAAAAAGCGCAGCATTGATTATTTTATGATCGTTTTTACCTTCTGCATAAATATGTTCTGCATCTAATTTTTTTGGTTTTTGTTCCATTATTACCCGAAAATTCCCTTTGCCTTTTCCTAGAGAAATCCAATCTTGAAGCCCTCCACTACCAGATAATTTATCTATGAAGCGTATGACTTCTCGTGCACAGAAATTTTTCGTGTCATTCCCAACTTTGAATTTATCGAGTTCTTCTAATACGGTAATAGGAATTGCGACATTGTTATCCTCGAATGTTGTTATTGCTTGATGATCATGTAATAATACAGAAGTGTCGAGAACGAATATTTTTTGCTTTTTTGCCATTCAAATACTTTTACTTGAATATAGCTTTTAATCGAGAATAACACCAAGAAAAGTTATTGTATTTAACTAAAAATTTAAGAACAAGATTTTCAGTTGTCGTTATTTACAATATCTGCCATAGCAGAATCAAAACTTTCATGCTTGAATGTAAAACCAGTCTTCCTAATCTTGTCATTTGAAACTTTTAGGCTCTCTGTAAGCATGGTAGACATTTCTCCTAGTGCTAGAGATAGTATGGATCGGGGAACTGCAGGAAAGAAAAAAGGCTTCTTCATTTTTTTCGAAATGGTTCTCATAAATTCTTTATTGGAGAGGTAACCATTTGCGGCATTATAAATGCCTTCTTTTTTTTGATCGATGCAATGCACAAACATTCTACATAAGTCTCTTATATGAACCCATGGTACGTACTGCTGGCCGTTACCCAAAGGAGATCCTAATCCAAACTTTACCGATTTCATGATTTTGTTTAAGGCACCACCTTTTTTATCAACAACCATAGCAATTCTTAGAATGCCTACAGGACAAATTTCTTTAAAAGTATTACTGGCCTTCTCCCATTCTTTTACAAGCTTAGATAAAAAATCGTCACCAAACTCGTCTGATTCCGTCATTTCATGGTGCTTATTGTAGCCGTAACAATTAATTCCCGATGCACTAATGAAGTATTGGAGTTTTGGCATATTTGCGGCGGACTTTCTTAAAAAATGTATTGAATTAACCCGAGAATTAATTAATTCAAGTTTTCTTTTTTCACTCCATTTTTTTTCTCCAATATTTGCTCCCGCAAGATTAATAATTACTTCAATTTCGTTCAGGTGCTTTGATTCGATACTTTGTTTTTCTGGATCCCAATATATATGGCTTTTCCTTTTGGGCCTTCTAGTAAGCTTGTATACTTTGTGGCCTTGCATTTTAAGTGTTTTGGACAATGTTTTTCCAATTAATCCGCGGCCACCTGATATGAGAAACGTTGTCATGAGCAGGCTTTTTTGTTTGAAAAGATTGTTTTTTTACCTTTCAAAACAGTCGATTATAAAAATAACATATTTAAAACTTTTTTTGTTTTTAATTTAGAAGAAAATTAAGCTTTACAATTAGTAATTAGTATTTTGAAACACACCTTTTTAGTTTTATTTGTTTTTACAATTAATCTCGCGTCGACACAGTCGAAAACTACTACCAGTCATAGAGGTAACAACCTATCAGTTTTGGAACACAGATTATCAACACTTGAAATGGAATCGGACATAGATGACGTAGTGTCCTCCATTAAAAAGGTACATCCTATGCCGTTTGACCGTTGCTCAGAGAAAGTGTTTAACGCGGCTTGCGTTGAGGCGCGTGAAGCGGTTAGAGCACCGTTGACTGTTCTGGAATTCTCAAGTGTTGTGAGCGTATTAATGAATACATTAGGGGATTCACATACTGCTTTAAACCCAAGAGATTTATTGTTTATGAGTGGAAAAACAAGAAGGATCTATCCTTTTTATTTAACCCAAATACAAGATAAGTTTTATTTAAGCAAGGTTTTAAACGACCGAATTCCCAAAGGTGTCGAGGTAATAAAAGTCAATAATCAAAGGGTGAAGGAATTATTTGAAATAACTTCAAAATATGCTCCATCAGAGGGGCCTTTGATTAAAGCGCGCGACGAAGTTACATCTATGATGATGGGATTGGTTTTTAATCTTAAAAATCGTACTCCCGATAAACCGGTTATAATGACCTTCGTTTCACATCAAGGAGACACAATGAAAAGTGATTTAGTTTCAATGAGGTCTTCGAAGTATTTGAATAAAAATAATAGTTGGCATGAAAAAAGAAATCTAGAATTCAAATTTGATGACACTACTGCTTTCATTGGATTAAATTCATTTGATGCACGAAGAGAAAGGAGCTACATGAGGGGAATCGATATTTTTTTTAGAAGGATTGAAAGAAAAAAGATTAAAAAAATAACTATAGATATAAGAGGTAATCGAGGAGGTTATGTTTTACTACTGGAGCATGTACTGAGTTATATTAATACGAATAACGCAACTTTCGATTTGAATTATTTATACAAAAGAAGTGAACTAGATCGTTTTGAAACACTTTCGCGACTAAAAAAAATGGATTTTGTTAAAAAGGCTTTACGTGTTTATCCAAAAGGAATGATCAGCAAAGAGTACGATTTTTATAAAAGTAATATGGGAACTACTACATCCATATTGTATCAAAAAAAGTTAAGAAATAGCAATTCTAGAACTTTTACTGGAGAGTGTACGCTATTGACAAATGGATTATCCATGTCTGCATCTGTGCTTATGGCATCATGGTTTAAATCAAACGAAAGAGGTGAAATTATTGGTTCACCATGTTTTGGCTCGATGAAAGGTACTCATGGCAACCCAGGTCAAGTAATATTAAAAAACTCAGGTATTCCAATATCTATTTCAACCTTAAAATTAAATACCTTGGTCGGAACAGGAGATGTAGAAATCACACCTGATATTTCAGTAAAAGTAAGCGCTGAAAACGTCAAGCATAACACGGATCCTTTCGATATTTCCTATTGATTAAAAAGGTTCATAATGCGCTCAATTGGAGGTTGAAATTTTACACGGTATTGGATGTAGATGTTTTTATTTTGAACGCGCTCTTTAAGCCAGGCTTTAATCCGTAGCTTATCTTGTGTTTCTATGAGGCTATCAAGCTTTATATTTATCATCCAAATATTACGAGTTGTGGTATCGTTGTACTCAATACTTGGTTGCATGGAGAGAGAAGAAACAGCGGGGTACTGAACGGAGAGCTCTCTAAAAACATTTTGACTAAGCGTTCTTATATCTTGGATACTGTCTAAAAGCTCTGTTTTTACAGAAAGTTGTTCCTCAATCATTTCAATCTGCCGTTCTTTGGATAGAAGCTCGGCAGCAAGCGGATTAATTTCGTCTTCTTCCTTATTTCCAAATCCAATTTGTATATCTAAAGTAGATTTTTGTAATTCGAAAATAGGCAGCTTTTTTTCAAGATTCTTGATCTCCTGTTTTGAAATATTTGCACCGCCATAAATTAATTTAATTACTTTCTCTGAAGCATCGATCTCATGATCAAGGAGATAACTGTTTTTCGTCGGATGAATTGCTAGGTCACTTTTTACAAAACGGTTCGCCTTTTGAAGGTATCGATCCTGTTGCACCATTGTATACCCGAAATAAATACTTGGGATAATAGTAATGATGGTTATGCTCCAGATTACACGATTGGTTCTTTTAGAAACCTTTTCATCAAGTAGACTTTTTTGCGGGAATTTTAGAATCCTCGAGGTTAAAAGTGTTGCGAGTGAGATAAAGACGGTATTAATGAAGAATAAATAGAAGGCTCCAAAGAAGAAACTCCACTGAAGTGTTGCTAAACCATAACCAGCGGTGCAAAGTGGTGGCATTAACGCAGTGGCAATAGCAACCCCAGGAATCACATTACCTTTCATTTTACTCGCTATTGCAACAATTCCGGCGAGGCCTCCAAAAAACGCAATGAATACGTCATAGATATTAGGCGAAATTCTAGAGAGCATTTCAGTCTGAGCAACATGCATTGGAGTTAACGCGAAATAAAGTGTTGATGCAAGAAGTGCCACAACTCCCGCAAAAAGATAATTATAGAGTGCTTTTTTAAGTAGGCTTATATCAGATGTTGCAAGACCAAATCCTAGTCCAATTATTGGACCCATTAGCGGGGAAACAAGCATAGCACCAATAACAACTGCTGTTGAATTAACATTTAAACCAAGAGAACAAATGAAAATCGCAAAGACGAGAATCCAGAGGTTTGTCCCTTTAAAAACCACACCACTGTCTATGTTTTCTGAAATAATAGAGAATTCCTCTTTCTCATGATTTAAGCGAAAGCTATCAACAAGGTTTGTAATGAATCTAAATATTCTTTCCATATAAAAAGCTTCAATAAGTGGAAGGTCTTTTGACCCTAACTAATTTACGTGAATTTTTGAAATTTGTTGCTTTTATAACCAACCTAGATAGAATATTCCAACAATAAAAAGGTACCTAAGAAATTTACCGAGAAGAATAAAAAAGAAACTAGGAACCCAAGCAACGCGAAAAAATCCAAGAGCGACGGCCATGGCATCTCCAACGAAAGGAAGCCAACTTAACATTCCAATCCAATGCCCATATTTGTTTATTAAAACCTTCCACTTGTTAATTTTAGTTGAAGAAACGCGTATTCGTTTTAACCACTTAGGATTGCCTAATCGACCAAGCAAGTAATTAAACCAACCGCCAGCAGCATTGCCCGTTGTAGCTAAAACCAAACACCATAAAGGATGATATCCCAAAACGAGCATGCCAATTAAAAAGACTTCTGATGTAATAGGTAAAAACGTAGCGGCTAAAAAGCTAGTTATTAGAAGTCCTAAGTACCCAATCTCGAAGTCAATCATGAAAAAAGCCGGCAAAAGCCGGCTTAATTATTTGTTATCTAATCAAATTATCTAATTGTCATTTTTCTGCTCACAGATGAGGCGTTTCCTTCCAAGGTTATCGTATAAAGACCAGAGGTCAAGTTTTTTGAATCTACTGGAATTATATTTTCTCCTTGCTTTAAATCAAGCGCTTTAGACGAAACAATTCTTCCTGATAAATCGGTAATCAACATAGTCATGTTTTGCGCATTATTCATTACCACTCTAAGATTGGCACCGTTACTTGTGGGATTTGGGAAAACATTGCCTACCTGAAATGAAGTGCTATTTTCTTCAACACCAATAGTTGGGTCGAAATTCATTCTGACAAATGGTGTTCCTGTTTGGTAATACCATGTTCCGTCGGCGAGGTCTTGAAAGAAAGAAGTTTGAGGATCAGAGTTTCCAGCAGTAGATACTCTAAATCCTGCCTCGTAAGAGCCCACAACTGCGAGATAAGTCGTATTTGCAAATAAATCAACAGGACTTAACAATGGAACAGTAAAACTCGAATTCTGCATTTGTTGTGTCAAGATAAGTGGGTCTGACTCGTTTTCATAAATAAATTCTCCTTCTGAATCTAAGGAATATAATTTAACATAGAATTCAACGCCAAGTTGAGCACCATTTGTTCCACCGGGGATTCTAATATCGATTGCTTTGAGTGTTTGATCTGCCCAAATATCGAAAAGGTTTCCTGCTTCGAAACCATCCTCTCCGTTTGAAGTACTTCCTCCTACAGCATTGATATCCCTTGCATATATATAGTTTACAACTTCAAAAGTGATATTTGAAATTTCATTATTCACCGGAACATCATCCGTAGAATCAGTGCTAATTGACTGAACGATCGTGTAGTCACCAAGGGCATCAGGTGTAAATTGAGTGCTTAAAGAAATGGTGTCATAACCCAAAGGGTCTATAGAAACAGGATCACTTGTTCCTGAGAATGCACCAGCATTAATATCTGCATTCAAAGTCACATTCGTTTGTGTATTATTCCCGCCATTAAATAATGCGGCTTCAAAGTCAATTGGTGCAACTTGAGTGATAGGGATTTGGAAGTAGTTCAGTCCTTCGCTTCCCCAATACGTATCCGTCACTTGAAGGTCGTTTCCGGGATTAGTAACAATACGAACGTCGTCAATATACCAACCGTAAGTTACCCACACATTTGGATTGTCAGCAGACGCTGGGTAGTTTGTAGTCCAGCTGAACTGAAGCCAAATAGGAGCGCTTGTTTCTGAAATCACAGTCCCGAGGTTTATTTGTTTAAGGTCCGGGTTGTCATACGCAGACCCACCAGAAGCGGATAAAACGGATTGATCTAAATTATCTCCAATGGGATTGAAAGTCACACCATCTGTACTGTAAAGTATTTGTTGTAAATCATTGAATCGCGCACCGAACTGTTCAAATTCTAGTGTCACCTGATTGGTGCCCGCCAAGGTAATAACATCAATCGGGTTAGCTGTTGTTAAGGTATAAACAACATCAAGTGCTTGGGTTCCATCAAAAGGATCGCCATTTACCAATTCAGCATAATTCCCACCGGAACTAGAGCTTATACCTGCTGTTGAATACCAACCATCAGATTCAGCATTGATATTCCACCCGTAGTCCAAACCAGATTGACCACTATTATCAACAACCCACGTAGATTCATCTGAGAAGTCATCTGACCAAATCGTAACTCCTTCATCTTTTAATGAGGGCATTAGACTAGAAGGCTTCTCGACGCTTGACAATTCATCAGCTAAAATAATTCGTGGTGCTTTTTGAGCACAAATAGCACCTGCAGTAAGTGCAAGGCATGTGGTAAGTATAAGTTTTTTCATGTAAATTTTTTAAGACACCTAAATATACAAAACTCTTTATAAATTTATCGGTCTTCGAGAAAAGGAAGTTCTGCTCTAAGTTTTTTAAGCGAATTAAAAGAGAGCGTTCCTTGAATTAATTCACCCATGAAATCATTACTTTCTTGGGATAGGATGTCACCATTTGCGTCTATAATTAGACTTTTGCCATTATATTCCAAATTGTTATTATCTGCACCAACACGATTGCAGGCAATAACATAGCATTGGTTTTCAATTGCTCTTGCCTGTAGAAGTTTGATCCAATGTTGAATCCTCTTTTTGGGCCAATTTGCAACATATAAAAGTGCATCATACTTTGGGACACCGCCATGTTCTATTTCATTACGTATTAATTCGGGAAATCGAAGATCATAACAGATTTGAAGATTTAAACGCCACCCGAGTAGTGTCGAGATCATTGCTTTTGTTCCAGCTTGATAAGCATCGGCTTCTCCCCCTAAACCAAAACATTTCCTTTTGTCGTATATCTCTAGCTGATTTTCCCTTATAAAAACACCTCTATTGTAAACCCCTTCTTTGCTTTTAATAATTAAGGAGGTATAAATTGCGGCTTTATACGTTTTACTAATTTCCTTTAAGAATTCAATACCCTCGGAATTATGCATTTCTTCTGCCATTTCTTGGTGATTCATTGAGAAACCTGTGTGGAACATTTCAGGCAAGAGGAGAAGGTCAAAATCTTTTTTATCTGATAAAACCTTTTTTATTTCAGCGAAATTCGCTTGTTTATTTTCCCAAATTTGATTGAATTGAAGGAGTGCTATTTTTAAATCTCGCATAGTATTTTTGTTGCATTTATAAGCGTTTCATCCTCCTTTGCAAAGCAGAATCGAACAACCTTTTTCTCCTCTTTATGTGCACTAAAAACAGAAACAGGAATTGCAGCTAATTTAAATTTAGTGACTAGATCTTCACAAAACGAGGTGTCGTCTAGTGCTGATATTTTGTCAAAAGAGGCGAGTTGAAAATAAGTCCCTTCACAGGGCAACAAGTCAAACCGACTTTCTTTGAGACCTGACCTAAATAAGTCTCTCTTTTTTTGATAAAAGGGACCAAGTTTTTTCACATCTTGGCTTTTTAAATACTGAGCTAATGCATGCTGACTAATACTATTTACTGTAAAAACTAAGTATTGGTGCACTTTTTTGATTTCATTCATTATTGCTTCTGGAGCAACGACATAGCCAACTTTCCAGCCGGTAATATGGAAGGTTTTACCAAAGGAAGATACAATAATTGTTTTGCTGTGAAGTGCAGGGTATAAATTAGCAGAAAGATGCGTGTTTTCAAATGTAATATGCTCATAAACCTCATCTGATAGGTGGTAGAGATGTTTCCAGCTGTTTAGCAGATTTGATAGCTCTAACATATCACTTTCTGTCCAGCTTCGCCCTGATGGGTTGTGTGGATTGTTCGTGATGATTAGCTTGGTTTTATTTGTAGTATTTTTTTGAATGAGTTCCCAATCTGGAAGAAATTCCTTATTCAAAGGAATACGCACAGGGATACCTTGCGAGAGCGTAATTGGCATACAATAACAATCATAGCTAGGGTCTAAAATCAACACTTCATCTCCTGGCTCAATCAAAGCTTGAATGCTTGTGAATATACCTTGTGTTGCACCTGCTGTGATTAGTATTTCTTTATTATGATTTAGCTTTCTACCGTATGTATTATCAATCAGTTTTGCTGTTTCTTGTAATAGTTCAGGTAGACCATTCATAGGACAGTATTGATGTACCTTTTTTGACGCAGTTTCTTTAATTATATCTATAAGCTTAGAATCTACATCGAAGTCAGGAAAGCCTTGTGATAAATTTACGGCTCCATGCGCTGCCGATAACTGAGACATTTTGGAAAAAATACTCAAAGGAATGTCGGGTAATTTAAACATAAGCGAAAGTATTAAAATAAAAAAAGGGAGACCTTATGGCCTCCCTTCAATATAAGATTTATCGTTATTAGTTCTTTACAACTCTGAATGTTTTAAATACATTGTTGTTGTATACTTTAACGAAATACGTTCCAGTTTCTGAATTTTTCAAATCAACAGACTTGATTTCATTTCCTGTAATGTAGTTCTTGAACGTTCTAACAATTCTACCATTAAGATCCGTCACCTCAACACTGAAGAACCCTTCTGCATCATTCGCTTGAATGTTGAAGCTTCCAGTTGTTGGGTTAGGATAAAGCTCAAAGAAGCTTAAATCTGCCTCCATAAGACCTAAGTAGTCACATCCTCCGTCTACAAACAATAGAACCGTAGATGTATCTGCTTCACAAACTCCGTTAGAAGTAATGTATTGGTAGTTGTAACTTCCTGGGATGTTACTCGCAGTGATATCTGGAGAACCTAGGTTGTTTCCTTGTGGGTCAATCCAATCTCCACCTAAATCAATATTACCTGACAAAGAGGATAACAAGTTGTAAGGCTCATTCAAACACACTGAATCTGCACCATCATCACCTGCTGAAGAAGGACCGTAAATTACTAGAGACGCAACTGTCGTATCAGCTGTACATGGTGTTTTCACAACATATAAGAAGTCGTACGTACCTTCTGGTAAGAATTGTACATCTGCGATTGAACCATTAACAAACGTTTCGTTCGCAGGGAAACTCCAGTATCCGTAAGTTTCACCTTGTGTAATGTATTGGTTTAGATCTACTGTATCAGCAGCTCTACAAACATTACCACTACCATCAATACCTGGCTCAACAGAACAAGGAAGTATTTGGATTTGATCTACAACATTTGCACGACCCCAGTTATTGGTTCCTTCAAATGCTATTTCTAACTGATCCGTAGTATCAACGATAAACAACGTATCAACCGTCCATTCTGGTGTGTCGTCTGCATAAGATGCGATCTCAACCCATGCAGCAGTATCTGTATCTCTTACAAATACTTTTGTGATGTTTTGGTCACCAGCCCATGTTTCTTGTGCGTAAGCAAAAACAAGTGCAACACTATCTTGGTCACTTAAATCAATTCTAGGAGATGCTAATTTACTCACTTCACCACCTGGTGTGCTAATAAATCTTGCATTGAGGTCTCCTTCGTATGAATTTGTAGCAGCACCACCAAGGCCACCGCCAGCACCTGTAGCATATGTCCAATCTTCTTCACCCACTTCGTTGATATTATACCAACAAATACGTGTATCAGAATCATCTTCAAAAGTTTCCTCGAAAGGAACTGTGTATAAACCACAATCTGTAGTGAATGAGATGAGAGCCCAATCTCCATTGACACCAGTTCCACAATCTGCAACTACATAGTAGTCATAGGCTGTATTACCTTCTAAGTTGTTGATGAAACCAACAGTATCTGAGAAAGCAACTGAACCGATTTCTTCTCCTGTACCTGGTGTGAATCCAGCAGCACCGTATTCAACAGTCCAAGAAGTTTCAGAACCGTTTGATACCCATGATACTTCAACACTTGTATCAGCTAATTCATTGATTACAAGATCAGAAGGACCAGCTGCGCTACCTACTGTGAGGAAGTATACACTAGAGGAATCTCCAAGACCATCGAAAACAACAATGTCATATATACCCGCTGTTAAATCAGTAGGGGCAGCTCCTGCCGCTCCTCCGTTAACAGAGAACGTAAATGGAGCTTCACCACAATCAACAGAATCGATTACAAATGATCCATCTGCACCTGTATTACATGAAGCATCCACTGAAGAAAGATACACATTAACAGGAGAAACATTGACAGTTACAGAAACTGTTTCCTCGCTGTAACAACCATTATTGTCACTCGCAACATAAAAGTCGTAAGACCCTGCTGTACTTGCATCAGGAAGAATAGCAGTTCCTATAGATTCGAAAGGAGAACCGTTACCGATAACAGCACCGCCTGTAGCAGCATCGAACCAAGCAACATCGATAGCTTCAGTTGCTTCGTACCGAATAAGACCGTTAAATACCCTCGGTGCGAATGTACAATTGAAGATCGTACCACCGTGACCTTGTATAAAGTTAAATCCTGCACTTGCAGCAAAAACATCTCCAAGCGTAGTTCCGTTTGTGTATTGAACACCACCTGTAGATCCAATGTGGAAAGAATATCTTTCACCTGCGGGAATAGTAATGTTAACAGGTACAGGAATATTAGTGTAATCCGGTCCGTCAGAAGCAAGTCCTTCAGCCGTACCTACCAAAATCCAACCAGCGTCACTGGTATTCGCATTAGGAACAGTTAAGTAATCATCAGCTCTGTAGAAAATGGAAACATCTCCTGTCGTACCTGCGTTCATATTTAAAGCAAAGTCTTGAATGGTTGTTTCTTGAATCGCTTCAATAACAAACATGGTACCTTGCGAACCGTTGCCACCAGCCATTGTCGTCAATAACGAGTCCGTTGTTGAAATATCGCCAACAGCAGTCAATTCGATACTTGTATCACCTACACAAGCGTATACTGCTGTATCAGCTGCAGGACTCGGTGGGATAGAAGTTTCTAAAGTGTTAATAGTTATAGATATAGGAGCACTAAATAACGAATCAACATCCTTAACCACAATTGAGTATGTACCAGCAGTTAAACTTGGCGCAGGGCCAAAAGCACCACCGTCTACAGAGAATTCAAAAGGCTCTGTACCACACAAGGTATCTAAAATAGCAAATCCTCCATTCGTATAATCAGTACACGTTTCGTCTGTAGTAGATAGCGTAACATTGACATCTGTAATTTCCACAGTTACTTGAACAGCAGAACTTTCACATCCTTCATTAGATTGTGTTACAAAGAAGTTATAAACTCCAACCTCTGAAGCAGGCATTACACCTGTGCCAACAGCCTCTAAAGGAGAACCGTTTCCTTCTAAGTTTCCTCCGGACGCTGCATCATACCAATTTAA
>JAQXCN010000032.1 GCA_029251865.1 Crocinitomicaceae bacterium
CATTTACAATGATTAAGCCAGATGCCGTTGAGAATGGGCATATTGGAAACGTTATTGACATGATTACTTCGGCAGGATTTGATATCAAAGCCATGAAGTACACAAGACTTTCTAAGGAACAAGCAGAGGAATTTTATGCAGTACATGCTGAGCGACCGTTTTACGGAGAATTGGTTTCGTATATGACTTCAGGTCCAATCGTAGCAGCAATCCTTGAAAAAGAAAATGCAGTTGCTGACTTTAGAGCACTCATCGGATCAACTGATCCAGCAGAGGCTGCAGAAGGTACCATACGTAAAGCTTATGCGGAGAACAAGGGTAGAAATGCCGTTCACGGCTCAGATTCAGATGAAAATGCTGATATTGAGGGTAAATTTCATTTTTCTGCAGAAGAAATACACTAATCATAATTAATACGAAAAGGCTTTAGAATAAAAGCCTTTTTTTGTGCCATGAAGTATCAAGAAGACATAGAAAAACGCAGGACTTTTGGGATTATCTCCCATCCTGATGCAGGGAAAACAACCCTTACAGAAAAACTATTGCTTTTTGGTGGTGCAATTCAAACTGCCGGAGCGGTAAAAAACAACAAGATCAAGAAGACGGCCACTTCTGATTTCATGGAAATTGAGAAGCAAAGGGGGATTTCAGTCGCAACCTCTGTAATGGCTTTTGGTTACAAGAATAAGCAGATAAATATACTTGATACTCCAGGTCATAAGGATTTTGCCGAGGATACTTTTAGGACTTTAACCGCTGTGGATAGTGTTATTCTGGTGATTGATGTAGCAAGTGGGGTAGAGTCACAGACCGAAAAGCTTATGGAGGTTTGTCGCATGCGAAAAACTCCGGTAATCATCTTTATCAATAAAATGGATAGAGATGGTAAAGAATCCTTTGATCTTTTGGACGAGTTGGAGCAGTCTTTAAAAATAAAAGTCCGACCCTTAACATGGCCGATAGGAATGGGTGATCGTTTTCAGGGGGTATACAATATATACCAAAAAGGGTTGAACCTCTTTTCTGCGAATAAGACTAAAATTGCCGAAGACGTATATGCTGTTGAAGATATAAATGACAAAGAACTCGACGAGATTATTGGCGAAGAACCTGCTACCGAACTTCGTGAGGAGTTGGAAATGGTTGAAGGGGTCTATGATGCTTTTGATCGAGAAGCTTATCTCGCTGGCGAAGTTGCTCCTGTTTTCTTTGGTTCCGCTGTAAATAACTTTGGTGTTAAAGAGCTATTAGATACATTTTGTGAAATTTCTCCTTCACCAAGAGGGCGTGTTTCAGATGTGCGACCTATCGATCCCTATGAAAGTAAGTTTAGTGGATTTGTATTTAAAATACACGCGAATTTAGATCCAAAGCACAGGGATCGAATTGCTTTTTTGCGTGTCGTTTCTGGAACATTTGAACGGAACAAGTTTTACCAGCACATTCGTTTAGGTAAGAAAATGAAATTCCCAAATCCAACATCTTTTATGGCGCAGGATAAAAGTGTGATTGAACATGCATATCCAGGAGATGTCATTGGCTTGTATGATACAGGTAACTTCAAAATTGGGGATACGCTCACGGAAGGAGAAAAAATGATGTTTAAGGGCATTCCTAGTTTCTCTCCTGAGATTTTCCAAGAGCTTGAGAATCTTGACCCAATGAAGTCTAAGCAGTTAGATAAAGGGGTGCGCCAGCTCATTGATGAAGGCGTTGCGCAATTATTCATTCAGCAACCTGGTAATCGTAAAATCGTGGGAACAGTAGGGCAGCTTCAATTTGAGGTGATTAATTATCGCCTAATTAATGAATATGGAGCGAAGTGTCGCTTCGTTCCAAGAAATTATTTCAAAGCTTGTTGGATCACGACCGAAAATGAGGCACAACTCGAAACGTTTAAGAAAGCGAAGCATAACTTATTGGCAACTGACAAGAATGACAATTTGGTGTTTCTTGCCGAAACTACCTTCTTATTAACGATGGCCGAGCAAGATTATCCTGATATTACTTTTCATAGGACCTCTGAATTCATGTTAGATAAATAAAAGCAGCAAATGTTTACATTTGTGTATGCGTTCTCGAGCATTATTTTTTATTTTTATGTGTATTATAACTTCATGTAATAATACACAAGTTAATGAAAAACAACATGTTACGAATAATGAATTACCTTCGCGTGGTACTTCGTTCCAATTTTGTATTGATACCTTTTTCTTTGATGGTTTTTATCAAGAAAACGAAATGGATACGTCAAAAAAGATGCTTCAAGCTCAGTCAAAAATGGAGTGGAAATACGCGGCAGAAAATAAAATCCCAGCCTGGTGTTATTTGGATACTTTGAATACAATCGGTGTGTTATATAATGGATATGTTCTTTCGGAATTAGAACAGGTTGATAGTTATTTACTTATAGATGCACTAAATGAAAAACTAGCTTCTGCACAAGCAACTCAAGCGGATTTCGAATCATGTGATTCATTATTTTTATTTGAGCGAAATGCCAATGGTAATTTTTATAACTTAGGTTATCATTCGTTTTGGATTCCACAAAATGATAAAACTAGTATTTTTAAGACGTTCACAGTGGACGTAAATACACATCTTGTTAGCGTGAAGTCTGTAAATCCCGGGAATGGATATTTTATTAAATCAATAAATTATAAAGAATGATTAGAAGTTTTTTATTACTTTTTTTACTCTTCCAACTGCTTTGCGTTGAAGCACAAATAACCCGTATAAAAATTGGCAAATCTTCCGATACAACAGGCGAGGTGGTTATGGCGCTTGCGCATCGTTTCCAGAGCTATAATTGGACGCCTAAGCATAAATTTGACAATTATGATACCTCAATTAATTCTCCAAAATCAGTTAAGTATTCCAAAGACGGCACTAAATTTTATGTTCAATCTTTAGAGGGGTACACTACGTCGATTTACGATTCAAAGTCGAAATCTTTGATAAAAACACTGATTCATGAGTTTACGGTTGCGAATGATAGTTTATTTAAAGACGGAGAAACTACGATCTATAATTACCCTTTTAAGCAGAACAGAAAGCAAAAAAATGTTTTTCTTGGTAAACCAGTTGAAAGCTGTTTTTCCCATGGTGGTAAGTATCTTTGGGTAACTTATTATCGTCGGGATTTTGATCCTATTGCACAGTCACCTTCTGCGGTGGCAATTATTGATACCGAAAGTGACATCATTGTTCGTGTTATGCCTACAGGTCCTTTGCCAAAGATGATCGCTTGTTCTCCAGATAACAAACGCATTGCGATTACGCATTGGGGCGACAATACGGTAGCCATTGTCGATATCGATTCTGATGATCCTTTTGATTTTAACTTTGTCAAGCATTCGGTTGTAGACTATAAAATGTCTACTGAGTTTTCGTCTTCGCATGTGAACAGAGATGCGAGTTGTGGCTTCTGTTTGCGAGGCACAGCGTATACTCCTGATGGTCAATTCTTATTGGTTGGTAGAATGGGGGGTGGAGGTATCGCCATTTTTGATGCCGTCAATTACGATTATTTAGGAACGGTATTCGGTATGATGTCCAATGTTCGTCATTTGGTGGTAAAAGACGATTATTTATACATCAGTTGTAATCGACCAGGTTATGTGCAACGTTGTAATTGGCGTGAACTGGTCAAAACGAGGCTTGATAGTCAAGAGAAGAAAGTGAATTACAGCGCTTTTGAAAATGTATATGTGGGAACAGGGGCTCGAACCATTGTATTAACCTCAGATGGTAAGTACTTATATGCAGCTGCCAATAGTGTTTCAAAGATCGTTGCAGTGCGTACCTCTGATATGAAAGTTGTCGCAAAGATTCCGGCAGACTCCTATCCCGTTGGCATGGCTATTTCTTCTGATGATTCTGAATTAATCGTAACTTCTCAAGGAAAAAGTAACCGAGGAGGGAATTCTGTTATGGTTTTTTCTCTGACCTACAAATAAGTATACTTCCGAATCACGAAAAAATGGCACTAAAAACTTCTTCCATGCTTGAGTTGGGGACCACGATTCCTAAATTTGAACTCATTAATGTTTTGAATAATGAATTGTTCTCATCTGTTGCACTACAGAACGGAAGCCCCACTTTACTGATGGTTATTTGTAACCATTGTCCTTACGTGATACATTACCACGAAGAAATACAAAGATTGGCTCTTGATTTTATGGGTCAATTGGATTTAATAGCTATTAGCTCTAATGATGTCGGCCATTATCCACAGGATGGTCCGCTCGCTATGAAAAAACTCTTTAATGCGCTCGAACTGAATTTTCCATACCTCTATGATGAATCACAAGACCTTTCAAGGGCATTAGAAGCGCAATGCACCCCTGAATATTATCTCTATGACAAGAGTGATTTATTGGTCTATCGAGGTAGACTTGATGATTCCTCTCCGGGTAATGGAATTCTAGTTTCTGGAGAAGATCTAAGAGGTGCGTTGGATGCCCTTCTGACAAATCAGTCTGTTTGCAATGTGCAAATGCCTTCAGTAGGTTGTAGTATAAAGTGGAAGTGACCAAGTGGTGCGTTCAATTTACTTATTAAATTTTAAAAGCTAATTATATACAAGAACTTCATGAAATTGGAACGATATAAAACCTTTGAAGAATTTTATCCCTATTACCTAGA
>JAQXCN010000043.1 GCA_029251865.1 Crocinitomicaceae bacterium
GCTAATTTCATATCTTTTCCCTGTATATGTGGTGTTCTGTAAAAAATCTTGCTGCACACTCTGTGCCTCTAACACTATACTTTCAGCGAAAGAAGATTGAAAGAAGAATAAAAACAGAAAAATACCACCAAATAAAATGAATGAACGAAACAGTAATTTTGCCAAGAAATTCCGCTCATATTGCTTTGTTATTCTCGCTCCAAAAGCTATAAATAATGGCGCGGCAATAGCCACCAAAACAAAAGATCGAATATGATAAATCAATAAAATTGAAACACCAATATATACGAACTTCCAAAAAGAAATGCTGTTTCTTAAAATCAAATAATCAAAAGTGTAGAACAGAATATTTAAAACCGAAAAATAAATCAAAGTGTCTTTTGAAATACCTGTACACCAGAAACTAACAGTCGGCACGAAAAGGATACAATAAGCCGCCATTCGTAGGTTATGAGTCTCTAATTTATAAAGCATATTAAAAACCCGCCAAGATGCGCGTGCAGTTAAATATGCAAAAATCAATGTGCCCGCCAAATATGACCGAAAGGTAAAAATTGAGACAATCGAGCCCAACTTACTTACAAACCAGGCCTCCGGCTCTCTATAAATCCAACCAGGCGGATAACCCGTTTCTACATCAAAATGCAAGGAACGAAGCGCTGGTGTCGGTTCACTAATTAGATGTGTAAAGTAATCAGAAGGTGACTTTAAGAGTAATTTGTTTAACGTAATTGCGCCATCCCAGTATGCCGTTGTATCCCCCCCACCGTAATATACAATGTATATGAAAGAGAAAAAAACCGCAAAAAGAAATTTAAATAAAATATTTCGAATATAATATTTCTTGATTTCTTCGGATTCAATCTTATTGCGTTTTGAAATAGAAATCACCATCAATATCGAGAACCATATAACAGCTATGGAAATATCATAAAAAGATATATAATTGCTTTCCAATTGATTAAATTATTGATGATGGTACTTCTCTCGTTTTAAGATAGTTGCAGATCTATATAATTGCTCCAAAAAAAACAAGCGTACCATCTGATGTGAAAAGGTCATAGAAGACAAACGAATTTTAGCAATCGATCGCTGATATACGACTTGATCAAAACCATAAGCACCTCCTATTATAAAAACTAGTTTTTTTAATCCTGATAATCCTTTTTTCTCAAACCATTGTGAAAACTGAATGGAACTCATGTCTATGCCATTCTCATCTAAAAGCACAACAACATCAGAAGGCTTCAAATGACTTAAAATCAAATCAGCTTCCTTTTTTTTAATTTCTTCTTTTGATAACTTATGGGTTCCTTTTAATTCGTTGAGATCTAATCGCTCAAATCGCATGTAATGCTTTAAGCGTTTTTGATACTCAGATTCACCTTCTAATAAGTAGTTAGCCACTGTTTTACCAACGGTAATGAGTTTAACATTCATAAATCGATTGCTTCAACTTTCAAGACTTCTGGCGCCGCTATTTTTAGCGCCTCCTCTAAACCCGCCCTAAGCGTCATGTGACTCATTGAACAATCACTACAGGAACCTAGAAGTTTGACCTTTACAGTTCCTGAATCGGTAAATTCAATAAACTCTATATCACCTCCGTCAGCATGCATAAAAGGTCTCAGCTGTTCGATTGCCTGCTCGATCTTAATAAGTGTTTGATTCTTATTTTTCATTTGACACTAAGTTAGTAAGTAATTCAACTTGATTTTCAAATTCATTCACAACCTTATCAATTGAAGTATCCTTTGGAAACTCCTCTTGAAAAATCGCTGGCCTACCCGAATCGCCTGATTCACAAACACTTTGAATTAAAGGGATTTGACCCAAAAAAGGAATCCCCATACCCGTTGCTAAATTTTTAGCACCATCTCTACCAAAGATAAAGTACTTATTCTGTGGCAACTCAACAGGAGAAAACCAAGACATATTTTCAACCAATCCCAGTATCGGAACATTTACATTGTCCATCTTAAACATATTAACGCCTCTTCTCGCATCAGCAAGAGCAACCTCTTGCGGTGTACTCACAATGACGACACCATCCAGAGGTATAGATTGAATTAAAGATAGGTGAATATCACCCGTCCCAGGTGGCAAATCCACGAATAGATAATCGAGTTTATCCCAATGTGCGTCATTAAACATCTGGATTAATGCTTTCGAAGCCATAGGGCCTCTCCAAACAACAGCATTTTCTTTGTCGGTAAAGAAACCTATAGACAAGATTTTTACACCATGAGATTCAATTGGCTCAATTTTAGAGACACCATCAATTTCAATCATATTGGGTCGTTCCCCTACCAAATCAAACATGGTAGGCATAGATGGCCCATAAATGTCAGCATCAACGACACCAACTTTGAATCCTTTTTTTGCAAGACCTCCGGCGAGATTAGCGGTTACTGTAGATTTCCCAACCCCTCCCTTTCCAGAGGCAATAGCAATTATTTTCTTTACTTCCGGCAATACCTTTCTATGGGTGTCATTTAATTCATTCGACTTTTGCATTACCACACATTCGACTTCAACCTTATTTCCTAATCTAGACTTAAGATTAAAGGTAACTGCCTCTTTCATTCGATTTCGAGCATGCATTGCCGGGTTGGAAACATAGACCGTTAATTTCACCTTGTTTTCCTCCACTAAAAGATTCTCGACCAAATTTAAGGTTATAATATCTTTCTTTAGATCTGGCTCAGTGATATTTGAAAGTATCTCAAGTACTTTTTCTCTTTCGATCATATTGGGTTGCTTGATGTTTTAAATGACAAAAATGATTTAACTATGAAATCAATTACTTTTCTTGAGTCACCCTCTTCTTGATTGGTGAATTCATAATATACACCGTTTAAATACTTGACACCATAAAAATGAAAGGTGATTTCCCGACTGGAAGAAGCCTTCAGTTCCCTTTTGTACAAAATAAAATCATTGGACTTTTCAATGACTTCAATATTAAAGATATCCTTAGTGTTTATGCGCCTTAAGAACTCGGGCATCAAGTACTGATAATCTCCATAATCCTCGATAAGTATATTGAAATGACGACCGACATTTATGTGCCATTTAAATCCACCATCATCGTGAAAAATCTTTGGCTCAAACGAAGCGCCAATGCCAGCTGTCTCATTCGGAATCATTAATGTTGCAGGAATACCAACGGAAGCAAGGTTCATCTCGCTAAATTGATAGTAATCAATTTGCGTTTTACTTTTTTTCTCTTCCGAAGGCTTTTCTGAACAAGAAAAAAGAGCACAAAGAACTATTAAAAAAAAGAATTTTGATTTCATAAAATACCTTTTCAAAGATACCATTTTGATTGGTTTTTTACATCTTTGAGGTATGAATAAAAAGTATGTAATCACAGGCGCAATTTTTATCTGTTTAGGTATAATTCTAGGTGCTTTTGGCGCACATGCTTTGAAAAAAAGTCTTGGATTTGATGAAATAAATTCTTTTGAAGTAGGTGTGCGGTACCAAATTTATCATGGTTTTGCTTTAGTTGTAATGGGTTTAGCTGCTAATATTATAGAACTAAACAACAAATACTTCAATGGCTTTTTATTCGGTACCATACTTTTTTCCTGCTCAATATATGCTTTAGTATTAGATGCAATACTAAAGTTAGATTTTAGTTTTATTGGACCCATCACACCAGTTGGAGGAGCAATCTTAATTGCCACTTGGTTTTATTTTATCTTTAAAACGATCAGAACAACTTAATTGATTTTCTCAAGGTACTTTTGTATGTATTTCCCGAAAATATCAAATTCAATATTGACCTTTGACCCCACCATAAAATCTTTAAAATTTGTATGTGCATAGGTGTAGGGTATAATGCAAACAGAAAAGGTAGTAGGTGAGCTATCTACAACCGTCAAACTTGTTCCATTGATTGTTACCGAACCTTTCTCAACCGTCTTATGTGAAGTGTTCTTGTGCTCAAAACTAAACTTCCAACTGCCATTCAAATCCTCAATATTCGTACATTTAGCGGTACAATCCACATGGCCTTGAACAATATGCCCATCAAAACGACCGTCTGCTTTCATACAACGTTCTAAATTCACTTTAGAACCTACTGACCAATCTTCTAGATTAGTTTTATCTAACGTTTCCTGAATTGCAGTGACGACGTACTCCGTATCGTTCTTTTGCACAATTGTTAAACAACAACCATCATGAGCCAAACTTTGATCAATTTTGAGTTCTTTTGACATCATCGCCTCAACAGTAAAATGAATGTTGGATTGCTCTTTATTAATGGCTTTTACCTTACCTATTTCTTCAATTATACCTGTAAACATAATATTTTATGACCTTAACTAATTATCAATTTACTCAATTAACATTTATGAATTATAATGTGTTCAACATATATTCCACATAATTTTTTAAATATGGGACCTCTACCTTAAAATAGCCATCCAATTCAGGATGGATAACGACTAAAAACATTTTAGATATCTGCAATCCGTAATTTTTCTCAAGTATAAATTTGTAAATACTTTGCTGAAGACAGTAATGGTTATAACTCGTATCGTCAATTCCTCTTAACTTACCAATTCCCTTTTTACCCCAATAATCCTTTGCGATTGGCTGGCCAGTGCGAGAATCCACTACCTTTTTACTCCGCTTCCAATCATACATCTCATAAACCCCTTTATTTTTGGCAATAAAATCAATGGTTCCTGCAATATGAAAATCTTCATCAAAAATTCGCCATTCACAGCGATAAGCTTGAAGTTCTGAATGGTCTTTTGCAAAGCGCAAAAACCTTTCAAAATCACTCGTCGATTCATAAGGCGCCCCAGTGTAGTAATTCTCTATTTGCTCGTGAAGTAAAGTTCCTAAATGAGAAGCCTCTTGCCCCTTTTTAGACCAGAGTAAAACGATCTCATCTACAGATTTACCATAAAGAGGATTACTAGGTTTTAATTTTTTTGCGGCGCCATAACTATCAAACTCAGTAAAAAACTTAGCGACTAAATGACTTGCTGATTTCACAGGTATCTTGTCAAGAAAATACGAATGACTGGCTTGGCTAAACTCAATACGCTCATCTCTTGAATGTGGATTCATAGTATTTGTAAACTGTTCAATAGTGCCATTAAAGCTTCTTACCACTAAAGCCTCCTCATCCTGCTCCTCCACATTTAAAGAGCGGTCTTCTAATATATCTTGATGCTTTTCTGGAACAAATGAAGTCTCGAGGTAAGACTCTCTGATGCTTAATCGCTCCCAGTTTTGAGCCTGAACAACAGACCAAAAAGGCTCATTTTCTATTGGCTTTACCGCTTTTAAACTTTCTGTAAATTCATACTTAGGGTCAATAAGCGCCAAAATATCACCAACGTGTTTGATACAACTCATAAGATCAAATTGCACTTGCCGCTCAGAAAACCGAAGTACAATCCAACCGCGGTCCGTGAAATACTGATCCCTTAATACATCATCACCTTCACAATGGGTTACGGTGCGTGAAAAAGATTGATACGGCTCGTCAATTTCTATATTTAATCGTATACTATCCTCTTTTTTATTCAAAAGAGCTATGTCTAACTGAAAAGGTCTGTTTACTGCTCCTGTATTTATACATGCATCCCCTAAAACATCATATGAAGAACCAAAATACTCTTTTACTTTTTGTTCAAAAGCTTCTTCTTTGTAGCCCCGAGGAATTAATCTTCCTGAACGAATAGAGCGTACAATACATCCTTTATTAGGAAAGCATACGGAAGGATATCCATCTTTTTTGTTGATTTCAACTACATCAAAAATAACACGACGTCTAGTCAACGTGACTAAGCTTAAGCATATTGGAACTACCTAAGTCCTCTAAAGGAATAGAAGCAATATTGATTACCAAATCACCTTCAACCAAATAACCACCGGTTTTCATTATATATTTAATATCAGCAATGGTATGGTCTGTACTAATTTGTTTGTTGTAATAAAATGCCTTGACTCCCCAAACGAGGTTAAGTTGGGTCAGTATTTTTCTATTACTCGTAAAAACAAAAACAAATGCACTCGGTCTTTGTGAAGCGATTTTATAAGCCGTGTAACCCGAAAAAGACATTGTAATAATTGCATCAACTTCAACTCTTTGCGCGAGCCTACATGCATTGTAGCATATTGAGTCAGAAATGAATCGTTCCTCATTTTTTTCAGGAGGCTCCTCTTTATAATAGATTTTATCATCCGTTTCCATCTCTTTAATGATATTTGTCATCGCATTAATGACTTCTACAGGATACTTTCCGACTGACGTCTCTCCAGAAAGCATCACGGCGTCTGCTCCATCTAAAACAGCGTTAGCAACATCATTCACTTCTGCTCTTGTTGGAGACATTTGTGTGATCATAGTCTCCATCATTTGCGTTGCAACAATTACTGGCTTCGCATATTTAATCCCTTTGTTAATAAGCATCTTTTGCGCTAATGGAACATTTTGATAAGGTATTTCAACCCCCAAATCTCCTCGTGCGACCATCAGACCGTCAGTCTCAACAACAATTTCATCAATACACGCTAAGGCCTCGGGCTTTTCTATTTTGGCAATGACTTTGGCTTTACCACCAGCTTTCGAAATACGTTGCTTGAGGTCAATAATATCTTTTTCGGAACGCACAAAAGAAAGCCCAATCCAATCCACATCTTGCTCTATTGCAAAAGCGAGATCATTTTCATCCTTCTCCGTAAGGCTTGGTAATGATATTTTGGTATTGGGAAGATTAACACCTTTTTTTGATGATAATACACCGCCTTGCCTAACAGTACAAGTAATTTCATTTTTTCCATCAGAAGAAACTACTTCAAGCATAAGTTTACCATCATCAAGTAAAATCAGTTCACCTATATTGACATCCTGCGGAAGCTCACCGTAATTTATTGAAAATCTCTCTGCCGTACCGATAATATCGTCAACTTGAATACAAGTCTTTGCACCCACTTCAAGGCTTACACCCTCTGGGGACATTACACCCGTTCTTATTTTTGGCCCTTGCAAATCAGCCAAGATGGCGACATTCGTATTAAGTTCATCATTCAGAGACCTCACATTACTCACAACTTTAGCATGATCATCATAGCTTCCGTGAGAAAAATTAATTCGACATACATTCATGCCTGAAAGAATCATTTTCTTCAAAATTTCTCTGTCCGCAGAGGACGGGCCTATTGTAGCAACTATTTTTGTTCTTTTCATTTTTAATCATTTAAATATTCAGAGAATTCAAATTCCGCACTTGAAAAAGAGAAAACTGCAATAACACCTTTAATCTTTCTTAGATCAGATAATAAATCCTCCTCATCCCAAACAAAATTATCCCGAAGTACTAAAAAAAAATCAAGCCTTTCTCGATCAGAAAAAAGGGTCGAACCTTTTTGCTTATTCTTTACAAGAAAGAACTTGGACATTTCTTCTTCATTGACATAG
This sequence comes from Crocinitomicaceae bacterium, assembly GCA_029251865.1. Classification (GTDB taxonomy): domain Bacteria; phylum Bacteroidota; class Bacteroidia; order Flavobacteriales_D; family Crocinitomicaceae; genus UBA952. The sequence continues at coordinate 7,451 of JAQXCN010000043.1, forward strand.
GAATAATATTCATAGTCAATGTTTTTCTTCGACTTATCTGGAATCGTAAAAAATTTGCCTTCTTGCGAGCGTTGAAATTTCAAATTTAATTTCGAATTTAACTCCCAAGCCAAGCGATAATCACCTAATGCAGTTGAGATACCGAGAATTGGAAATTCAATTTCGTCATCAATCTCAAGCTTCATTTTTTTTAGGCGAGTCATAGAAACAAATCTACGCATTTAATAGGATAACCCTTCGCATTGGCGTAAAGGATAACATAATCTTTATTCGAGATATTATCTCAAG
>JAQXCN010000071.1 GCA_029251865.1 Crocinitomicaceae bacterium
ATAGGACCTTTAACTTGAGCACCTGTTCTTTTAGCGGTATTGACAATTTCTTCAGTAGACAAATCTAAGATTTTATTTACAATAAGTTAGACTAATCTAACTTTTTTTTTAGGCTTATAAAATATACGTATATTTAATCTGATTTTATTATACCATGGCAACAGTTACAATCGAAAATTATCTCAAAGCGCTATTTACTTTAAACCAGCTAAATAGTTCAATTTCACTAACGGATTTAAGTAAAGAAATGAAGGTTAGTGCGCCAACGGTAAATAACATGATTAAAAAATTACAAGATAAAGGCTGGGTAGAATATCAAAAATACAAACCGATTAAGCTAACTACTGAGGGATGCATTCAGGCTGCTGCGATTATACGAAAGCATCGACTAACTGAAATATTCCTCGTAAAAATCATGGGCTTTGGCTGGGAGGAAGTTCATGATATTGCTGAACAAATTGAACATATTAAATCTGATATGTACTTCGATCGTATGGATGAATTGCTTGGCTTCCCAAAAACGGATCCGCATGGCTCGCCTATTCCAGATAAGACGGGAAAAATTGCTGAGCAACACTTTAAAACGCTGGCACAAATAAAACCAAATACGAAAGTGAGTATTGTTGCTCTCAAGAACAGCTCGTTCGAACTACTAGATTATCTGAATAAGAAAAACATTAAACTTGGAGATTCCATTCAAATTATTTCGATCGAACCCTTTGACAAGAGCTGTTCAATTCTATTAAATGAGACGACCAAAATGACAATGACACAACAAGTTTGCACCTGCCTAATGGTTGTAGAGTAGATCTATAAAAATTTAAATAAAAAAACTCCTCCATTAAAATGGAAGAGTTCAGTTTGTTTATCTGTTCTACTTCTTAATTCGAATCTTCTTCGTCAAGTCAACGAGTAAAGGAGTTGCTACGAACATCGAAGAATACGTTCCAACTAATATGCCAAGAATCAATGCGAAAATAAAGCCTTTAATCGCCGCTCCTCCAAAAAAGAAGATAATCAAAAGCACTACTAACGTGGTCATCGAAGTATTGATGGTTCTTGACAAGGTAGAATTCAAAGCACCGTTTATTTCGGATTTGAAATCTGAATCTTTTTTCCAAGATAAATCTTCTCGAATTCTATCGAATACTACCACCGTATCATTTATGGAGTATCCAATTACTGTAAGAATAGCCGCAACAAACGCCTGATCCAAATCCATATTAAACGGAAGAATATCACCTAATAAGGCAAATAAACCAAGAACAATTACCACATCATGGAACAACGCGAAAATGGCACTTGCAGAGTATTGCCATTTACCAAAACGAATAAAGATATATGCAAAAATGATTAAAAGTGAAAGTCCAATTGAGATTTTCGACGAATCTTCTAACTCAGCAGAGACGGTATTCGATACAAATCTAGATTCAGGCTCAATAAAATAAGTACCAAGTTCTGCTTGACAGTTTTTAAGTGCTTCATTAAGTTTGATACGAACATCCTCTTCCGCGTTTTCTTTTTCTAACAAATAGTTTGTTGTAATTTCTACGTTAAATGAGCTAGACTTCGTTTTTACATCCACTGAGGATTTAGGCATTGCCTCTGCCAACTGTTTCTTAATGAATTCAGATTTATTTTCAGCAGACTTTTCAAACTTCACAGAGTATGTTCGACCTCCAGAAAATTCAACTGACTTTGAGATACCTTTTGTTAAAAGAAGCCCCAAAGACCCCACAACCAGTACAGTTGAAATAACATAAGCAAATTTACGCTTGCCTAAAAAGTTAATGTTTAATCCCTTAAAAGCATTTTTTGTAAGCTTGGTATCAAAGGCGATTGATTTGCCTTTTCCAAGTCTCCATTCAAAAATCAAACGCGAAATAATTAATGCCGCAAAAACTGATGAGAAAATACCAATAATCAAGGTAGTTGCAAAGGACTCAATCGGCCCCGTTCCGAATACTTTAAGGACAATCGCCGTTAATAAAGTCGTTACGTTGGCATCAATTATTGAGGAAAGAGCTTTTTGGAAACCTGTCTCAACAGCGCTAGCCAAGTCTTTTCCGTTTGCCTGCTCTTCTCTTATTCGCTCAAAAATAAGTACGTTCGCATCAACTGCCATACCAATGGTAAGAACAATACCTGCAATACCTGCTAGTGTCAATACAGCACCAAACGACGCTAACGATCCAAAAATGAATACAACATTCGCAAGCAAAGCGATGTCGGCTACGATTCCAGATTTACCGTAATAAAAGAACATGTAAAGAAGAACGACTAGGAAGGCAATTCCGAAAGAAATCAAACCTGCACGCGTATTTTCTTTACCTATAGTTGGACCAACCTTAGTTTTTTCTTTGATGACAAGAGGTGCCGGTAATGCTCCTCCATTTAGAAGTCCTGCGAGATCATTAGCCTCATCAAAAGAGAAACTACCAGAAATTTGGGTGTTTCCTCCATTAATGGCTCCACGGACTTGAGGGGCACTGTAAACAACGTTATCCATTGTAATTGCGACTAAACGATTGACGTTTTCTGAGGTCATTCTTGACCATTGCTCCATACCTTCGTCATTCATCGAAAGATCAACTGTTATGTCACCAGCTACTTGATCGTAACCCTGACTAGCGCGTGCAATATGACTTCCATTTACACGTGCTTTTCCATTTTCAGGAATACGACATGCGTAAAGAAACCAACCCTTTTTGGTTTTATTATTGTCTACATAATCCTTTTCAGCACCCCACATGAATCTAAGTTGGGCATCAAACTGCGCTGCAATGTCTGTTCTTTTTAATAAAGCATTGACTGCTGCTTTATCGGTGTCATTTTTTGCATACCCAAAAGAATAACCCCCTGTAGATTGCATGAGAGATGCAAGACTATTCGTTGACTCTTGAACATCTTCATCAAAAGAAATTTCTTCAGTTGAATCCATTTCCATTCCTTCATCTTGTAAAGAAAGACGATTTGCTTCTGCCCAATTTGTTTGTATTTGGTCGAAAGAATACGTTTCAAAAAATTCAAGATTTGCAGTAGATTGTAATTTTTCAGCTACAGTACGCTCATCTTGAACACCCGGAAGTTCGATGTACAATCTATTGTTTGCCTCATCCTTTTGAATATTTGGTTGCGCAACACCGAATTGATTGATTCGCTTATTCATTACGTTTTCAATACCATTCATTGCTTCGCTGATTCGCGCTCTCAAAGAGGATTCAACCACCTCATCAGAGGTTGTTATTTCAATTCCTTCTCCATAAAAGATTGCATTGAGTTTCATTCCGTCATTATACTTCCTGTAGGCGTCAATGAAAAGCGATAAAAAATCTGCAGATGCATTATTACTCATTTGTGCAAGCGCTTGCTCATATGGTTTTTTAAATGAAATATCATTCTGATTCTTTACCTGAGACTTAATGAATTCCGGAACTGAAATTTCAAGTGTGACACTCATACCACCTACAAGGTCAAGACCAAAAGCCAAAGAACGTTTTTTCACCTCTGCAAATGTAGATCCCAAAACAGGATATACCGGTTGCTCTGCTTTGCTTCTTAAGATTTGATTTACGAGAATACCTTTTGCAATTTCCATTGCTTCTGGCTCGTTGAAATCTACGATATCATTATTCGTTCCAATGGTTGCAATCCCATTAGTAGACGCTAGCGCCTCTTTCTTAATGGTAGCAATTTTCTGATCTGCCTCTATTCCGGCCTGACTTTCTACATCATTCGCGACCCAAGTGAAAGACAATTGGTATAAGCAAACAGCAGTCAATAAAATGGTTAAAAACCAAAAGAATCCTTTAATGCGCATGTAATTTTAGATTAATGTTTTAATAAGCGTGCAAATATAGAATTTACATATCTTATATTCAAATAAAAACATAGTTAAAAGGGAAATAGATAGTTAGGTAGAATTCCTTGATTCATTTAGATTTCTCATCCGAAATAAAGTTTAAGAACAGATCTGCAAAATCAGACCATTCATCTTTTTGATCGTCCTCCTGCTGCAAGAGATACTCTTCAACAATTTGCAGTTTACCTCCAGAGAATACATTCTCAACCTTGACTGCCAAACTTTCCGCATTCAAATCCTCTATTACAAATCCATTTCTTCCTTCAACTATTTGCTCATGTAAACCACCTTTGGTGGAAACCAAAACCGGCAAGTTGAAAGATGAAGCTACAGCTTGAATACCGCTTTGCGTACCTGCTTTATAAGGCAAAACACAACAATCTGCTGCGCCAAAATAATTTGAGACTTCATCATCTGCAATAAAACGATCATGAAAAACAACCCTTTCGCTCCCGAGTTTATTTATACTTTGGACGTATTTATCTTTGCCACCGTAGACCTCACCTGCAATTAATAACCTGTAAGAATCATCTAAATGCTTCATGGCATCAAGAAGTATATCCAATCCTTTATAATCCCTAATCAAACCGAAAAAAAGCAAGACCTTTACATTTTCAGGAAATGAAAATAAAGCACGTGCCTTTGGCTTTTCAGATTTTTCACCAAATTGTTTGTATTTCGGGTGAGGAATCACCAAACAATTTGCATCTGGCCGATACGATAATACATCTTGTCTCACTTTTTCTGAAAGAACAATAAAAGCATCAAAATGACGAACAAAAAGACGATTCAGGTAGGCATCAAAAAACCGTGGTTCATGTGGCGTTAAATTGTGAATTAGAGCAACTTTAAATACTTCTTTTCCAAAAGACTTAGCCATATACACATACATTGGAGAGAAAAAAGGCATCCAATAATTTGCAACAAAAACATCAGGACTAACTTTTCGAAGTATTCTTCTTGCACTCAAATAAGTTAAAGGGTTATAACTACTTACAATCTGAGGATAATGCTCTGATACTTTTGAATCTACCTGAGTCTTCCCTGGAAATAAAAGCTTCGGATATTGTTTACTAAAAGTAAAGGCCTCTACATTAGCCTTTCGCTTCATAGCCTTAACCAAAAGGCTACTAAAACTCGAAATACCACCCCGAAATGGCGGTAATGCAGAAAAAAAAGCAACTTTAAGTTGGGATGTTTTATTCGATACCAAAATCAATGCATTTGTACATAAATTCACTTCCTGATTGAATGTTAAGAGTGTCAAAGTTGGATATATTTAAGTCTTTATAATACCAATTGACCAAACCTACATGATTGGCATATTGGGCATATTTTCGACGAAAAGAAATTAAATTCAAAACATTTTCTTGCTCAACAGTTAACACACTATCAAATTGTAATCCATTCATTTCAAAACTATCATGAATACCTTCGTAATTACAAGATACATTCGGTAACATGTTGTAGGCATTCAGATCCCAAATAGTTGTGCTTAAAGGTGGTAACACCAACCAAACCTTTCGTTTATTTTCCTCAACTACCTCGACTCTATTTTGATCAATTATTGTGGTCCAAACATCAGAAATTTCCCAAATATCATTATTTGAATCTCTTTTTTTTCTAATAAATTTTCTAGATAAACGCCCCTGATTATCAGTGACAGTATCACCTATAACCGTTCTTAAAAAATAACTTGAAGTGTCACTTGTAACGGCGGCATTTACATCGTGCTGTATCTCCACAACCTCATAGTCTACATAAGTCCCTGATTCCATTGGGAAATAAGAAAAGTAAAGGTTTGTATCCATTGATGCACTGTCCTTCCCGCAAGAACTAACGAAAATCATAAGAACCAAGAATAAAACGCTTTTAAACATCACCCTCTAATTTACAAAAACTAATGATTTAAGTCTATTCCATTCCTATTGGAATGTTCAAGAAAATTTTTGGTTTGTTTTGGTGTTAGTTTTACTCCGTTTTGAAACAACGTTCGGTATAAAAGCGATCCCGAATTATCGAAAACTTTAACCCAACCGTGAAGCTTACCGTTTTTATAAGTTCTTACGCTTTCTATACCTCCATTTAAATCGTAAAGTTGCCATTTCCCATTTTTCAAATCATTCAAATATTGACCGCGCTCTTGAAGCGCTCCTGATGAAAAATAAGATACAAAATCGCCTTGTTTTAGGCTATCAACAAAATTTGTCTCATTCAATATTCGTAATTCTCCTCGTTCTAGTTGATTGCGTAAGTAAAAAACTACACGTTTTCCATTAAGCTTATTTTTTTTAAACCTTTCAGCAGATAGGGTTAAACCAGAACGGTCATAATTTAACCATAATGAATCACGAAGTCGATCTTTATAGAAACCTTCGGACATAACTTCTTCATTTTCGAAGTAGAATGTGACAAATGCAGCTCTTGAATTGACATGCTCGATAATACTTCTTACCTGGCCATCAGGATAATAATATCGAAACTGACCTATAGGAATATCATCGACAAACCGACCTTCATATTCTGTTTTTTTGGAGTGCTCCCAATTCCTCGTCCATAAACCTTGTTTTCGACCAATTGAATCGATTTGATTAACCTGAGAAAAAAAACCAAATACTAGGAATAGAATTAGAATGGATAGGAGTGCTCTGATCATAACATTTTATTGAAGTCCGTCAATGAAGCCAATTTAATATTCGGGGATAAATCACAGCGTTCTTCGGATTCAATTAGAACAGTTTTCATGCCAAGTTTTAGACCAAATTCTAAATCAGAATCAGTATCACCGACCATAATTGATTTGCTAAAGTCTATCTCCGGATATTTCCCTTTGGCATCAAGTCCCATTTCAATACTCGGTTTTCGTCTTGATGGTACTGTGTTTTTAAGTTCACCCGCCACAAATACAGCATTGATACGCGCTTTGTTTTCACTAAACTTTTTGCACATCCAATTATGAATAGCGTTAAGCTCCACTTCTGTAATTAATGCTTTCCCAATGCATTGTTGATTGGTCACAATAAAAACTTTACCAAATTTCCCGAAAAGCGATGACGCACTTTCTAGAACACCCTCTTTAAAGACAAAATCTTTAGTTTGAAGAATGTAGCCACCGAAAACACGCTCATTAATAACTCCGTCTCTATCTAAAAAGAGGGTCCAAGTTTTATCAATGTCCCAATCAAGCTTCATTGGAGGATTCAGGGATTCTCTTCTCAATTAAATAGACGTTTCTATGGGTAGAATTCCTTCCGATAAGTTCGGAAATAAAACCAGTCATAAAGAACTGAACACCTATAACCATGGCGATTAAAGACACGTAGAATTCTGATCTTTCTGCCAATAATCTTGCATTCTGGTGAATAAATAACTTATCTATTCCAAGGTAAAAAATCAAAAGAAAACCAATGAGGAACATCAACGTACCTAAAGCGCCAAAAAAGTGCATTGGTTTTTTTCCAAATTTCCCCATAAAAGCAACAGTAATTAGGTCCAAAGGACCATTTAAAAACCGATTCAAACCAAACTTGGTAACACCAAACTGGCGCGCCTTATGCTGAACAACTTTTTCACCGATATTTGTGAAACCAGCATATTTAGCTAATGCTGGAACATAGCGATGCATATCACCATAGAGTTCAATACTTTTCACCACACTGCGCTTGTAAGCTTTCAAGCCACAATTAAAGTCATGTAAATAGATCCCAGTAATTCTTCGTGCAGCCCAATTATAAAGCTTCGTTGGAATGGTTTTAGATAATGGATCATGTCGCTTTTTTTTCCATCCAGAAACAAGGTCATAGTCTTCCTTTATGATCATATCGTAAAGCTCTGGGATTTCTTCAGGGGAGTCCTGAAGGTCTGCATCCATGGTTACTACAACATCACCTTGACAGGCCTCAAAACCTTTCTGAAGGGCAGCAGATTTGCCATAGTTCCTTTGAAATTTAATTCCTCTTATTTTACTATTGTTTTTCGCTAATCCCTCGATGACCTTCCAAGAATCATCTTTACTTCCATCATCAATAAAAAGTACTTCATAGGTATACTTATCACTCAATGTTTTTTGAATCCAGTCCCATAATGGGGAAAGAGATTCCTCTTCGTTATATAAAGGAATTACAATTGAGATTTGCTTTGACATAGCTTCAAAGTTAAATAAATCTTGGTAAGGAATGATAAAATTTAATTCGAGACTAAAGCTTAGTAAACTTTAACTGATTCGCGCCAATCGTGATAAAATAAATGCCACTCCCGTAATTTTGAAGTTCGATAATGGATGCTTCTCCAAATAAGGAACCATGTTCCAATTCCATTCCAGCGACATTTGTTAAGGTATAATATTCACCGTCCTCATAACCTCTCAAGGTCACAAAAGACTGGGTAGGATTGGGATATATTACTACTTTTTGCTCGAATACATCCTCGAAAACTGAACTATACTCATCAACCATAAACATATCTATTGCGGCTTCCGTAACATTTGGATTACCCTCCATATCTGATACTTGAAAAGATACAATGATATTTGAAAGATCCAAACCAGTAGGGTCAATTACTTCAAGACCCCAAGACATTTCATCGTTTTGAGGAGGAATTGCTCGAATAATCTGATTTGAACCATCACTCAAAGTTATTTTTAAAGTATCGTCAATCGCGCCAGGACCATGATTACAATAAAAATCCATGTAAAATAAAATTACCGGGTTTTCATACAAAACAGATAAATTCATCAGTGGTGATGTCAGTGTTGTTACACCATCATCCACATCATCAAAATCAGCATCAATATTTTCGGCGTTCCCAGTAACATAAGCAAAAGAACCACAATCTGAATTAAAGTCTCCATCCATTACAGTATTGTCTGTTGGATTGGGAATGCCTCTCTCCCATAACCCCGTTGAAACGTCTCCAGAAATAGACCAATCAAAGTCAAAAGTAAAGTCATCATAATAACCTTCCTGCAAAACAATAGTTAACGTTCCGGTCCCTGAATCTAATTCCAAATCATCACAATAGGTTATATAGCCCCATTTCCCAACATAAACCTCATGTAAATCCTCATAAAATAATGGCAAGGTCTCCTGCCCTAAACCATTACTCTCGCCCTCATATGTTATTAACGGATGTACCAGTTTTATATTTGCATTTTGAATTGGATTGCCTGAGTTGTCTTCTACAATTACATTTACTACAAAAGGCTCAATTGGAATCATTTCTACATCCTGTATAGTGACGCTATTTTGCAATAAATTAACATCCAGAGTCTGAGACTCGTAACCTACTTTAAAGTAAGTGACTTCAAAGTCACCACTTGAAGCGAAACCTGTCGCGTAATCCCCCATACTATTGGAGCGCTCCTCTTGGGTGTTTTCAGGGATAGTAACTAGAACATTATCAATTGGGGTTGATGACAATTGATTTGTGATATTTCCTTCCAGGTATGCCGCTCTTTGATATTCAGGTTGTAAAACAAATAAACCTTCAGTTCGATCAGAGGCTAATATGTTTCCTGAAGGTAAAAATGGATAAACGCCCCAACTTCCATCGTAAGTAGGCGTTTGTTCAGGATAGGTATCGTAGGTCACTAGTTCAATTAGATTATTGGGATACTTGGCATCATGAATCGTAATTCCGTCAGCGTAATAACTCGTAACGAGATAATCGTTTAGCACAAAGGTGTTATGTGGAATCACATTTTCACCGGGAGAGCTTTGTACCCGGTCTAATTCTATAATATTGTTAACATCTGAAATATCATATGAGGCAACAAAGGCGTCAGGAACTTCATCCGTAGTGTAGACAACCTGTCTGTCATCGGATGGCCAAATATTATGTGTGAATGAATCCACTGTTGTTTTCGTACCCATTAATTGGGGTGATGATGGGTCTGAGATATCTACAACACTTAAAAAACCATCATTAACATGGGCAAGATACAGTGTATCGCCAAATGCAACGCCATCATGCACATACCAATTATCGAAGGCTCCCACAAAAGTAGGATTCATGGGCATACTTGAAACATCATAAATAAGTACACCTCCTTCACCATAATTTGCCCCAAAAACGTAAAGTAGTCCATTCTCATCGACATGACAATTGTGTGCAGATTGCCATGATAATGATTCATCACCTGTAAAAAGATTAGCAATTAAAACGTTACTTTCAGGCAGAGGAGACATATTTATAATCGTCAACCCTTCTTCTGCTTCAGTACTTATGTATGCATAGTCTCCATGAACGGATGGGTCTCTCCAAGTGCTGTTTTCTCCAGCCAGCCAAAACACCTCAAACGGGCTTGATGGATCAGTAACATTCATAATCGAAGTACCATCCTCAGTACCCACGATGGCATATTCATTACCCTGTTCATCAACATAACCCCAAACATCATTCAAACCTGTATTATGAAGGGCAACATAATCCGTTTGTGATACGAACGACAAATCAGCCTGACCAAAGGATTGATTGTAATGCAATAAAACACCAAAAAACAAGGTAATTAAGGCGGGATATGTAAATTTAAAAGATCTCCAATGCATCATTTTCTGTAATTAAGGACTTCTAAAGATAATAACGTTTAAATATTCGAAAGGTTGATGAACAAGTATTGTACTGGACTGACTTTACAATAAAATTCATATATCTCTACCTTAATACTAAAAATTAGGGTTTTAAATATTACTCCTTATTTTTATACCATAGCACGATCCAGAATGAAAACGAAAATAAATACAATCCAAGAGTACGAAGCAAACTTTAGTAAGGCAAAAAATCAACCTGAGCTTTTCTGGCAAGACATTGCATCACAATTCGAATGGTCAAAAAAATGGGATTCAGTTTGTGAATTCAATATGTATGAGGCGGAGTTTAGTTGGTTTTCAGGGGGGAAGACAAATATTACTGAGAATTGTATTGACAGACATTTAAAAGACAAAGCAAACCAAACAGCACTAATTTTTGAACCCAACTCACCCAATGAAAGCGCGATCCACATCACATACAAAGAACTTCACCATAGGGTTTGTAAAATGGCAAATGTCTTATTAGGTCTAGGAATAAAAAAAGGAGATCGCGTTGCGATATACCTACCTATGATACCTGAGCTTTCAGTCAGCGTGCTAGCTTGTGCGAGAATTGGAGCCATACATTCTGTAATATTTGCTGGGTTTTCCTCCTCTGCGCTCTCAGCCCGAATTAACGATGCAAGCTGTAAACTTGTTATCACATCCGATGGTGGTTTTCGTGGAAATAAAACCATTGATCTAAAAGGCATAGTGGACCAAGCGCTAAAGGACTGCCCATGTGTTAATAATGTTCTCGTTGCTGAACGAACTAATACAGAAATCAACATCATTCCGTCGCGAGATGTTTTTTTGAGAGACGCCCTAGCGAAAGCATCAGATTTACATCTAGCACAACCGATGGATTCTGAGGACCCTCTGTTTATCCTGTACACCTCCGGTTCGACAGGCAAACCAAAGGGAATGGTTCACACGACAGGTGGTTACATGGTCTATACAGCTTATACATTTAAAAATGTTTTCGCTTATGAGCCTGGAGATATTTATTGGTGTACAGCTGACATTGGATGGATAACTGGACACTCCTATATTTTATATGGACCATTGCTTAATGGTGCAACCTCGATTATGTTTGAAGGCATTCCAACTTATCCGAATCCTGGTCGATTTTGGGATATTGTAGACAAATTCAAAGTCAATCAATTCTACACTGCACCAACAGCAATTAGGGCGCTTGCAAAGGAATCGCTGAGTCATGTCACAAAATATAATTTAAAAAGTTTAAAAGTTATTGGTTCCGTGGGCGAACCAATCAATGAAGAAGCTTGGACTTGGTACCACAAAAATATAGGTAAAGGAAAATGCCCGATTGTAGACACATGGTGGCAAACAGAAACAGGAGGCATTCTCATTTCGCCTATACCAAATGTCTCACCTCAAATTCCAACCTACGCAACAACTCCATTACCAGGAATCCAACCTGTTTTAATGGATGATTATGGAACTGAAATAAAAGAATTAAAAGGAGAAGGTAGATTGTGTATCAAATATCCTTGGCCTTCGATTGCACGAACAATTTGGGGTAATCATGAACGATACAAAGAAACTTATTTTAGTGCCTACCCTGGCTATTATTTCACAGGCGATGGCGCATTGAGGAATACAAACGGTATGTACAGAATTACAGGGAGAGTGGATGATGTGATTATTGTTTCAGGACACAATCTTGGCACAGCTCCTATTGAAGATGCTATAAATGAGCACAGTGAAATAGCAGAGTCAGCTATAGTTGGATTTCCTCACGAAATCAAAGGGAATGCGCTTTATGGCTTTGTGACGCTCAAAGGAAACGTAGAGTCCCCAGAAAAACTTAAAGAGGCGATAAACAAGCTCATCTCGGCAAAGATCGGTCCTATTGCTAAATTGGATAAGATTCAATTTACTAATGGACTACCCAAAACACGATCGGGAAAAATTATGCGTAGAATTTTACGGAAAATTGCTGAAGGCAATAGTGATAATCTTGGAGATATCAGCACCTTATTAAACCCTGAAGTTGTAGAACATATTAAAAATGGCAGTAAACAATCAAATTAATACTAATGAATGGCTAAGTCTCAACAGAAAGTCTTGGGATGAACGCACAAATTCGCACGTCAATTCGGATTTTTACAACCTTTCTGACTTCAAAAAGAAAATTGACTCGCTAAACTGCATAGAGTTAGATTTACTCGGTAACATTGAAAATGAATCACTCTTGCATTTACAATGCCATTTTGGAATGGACTCCCTTAGCTTAGAAAAAAAAGGCGCTAAAGTTACCGCTCTTGACTTTAGTCCAAATGCAATTGAATTCGCGAATGCGCTTAAAAAAGAATTAGGTATGGATACCCATTTTGTATGTGCTGACGTTTATGATACAAATAAAGTGGTCCATTCAAAATTCCAGACAGTTTTTAGTAGCTATGGTATCGTTGGCTGGCTCCCTAATCTAGAAAAATGGGCAAATGTGATCTCAAAACAATTACTCAAAGGGGGGCGCTTCATTTTGGTTGATTTTCACCCAACGCTTTGGATGTTTGACGATGAATTCAAAAGCATTTCATACTCATATTTTAATGATGAGCCCTACATAGAAATTGAAAATGGCAGTTATGCAGACCGCAAAAATAAAAAGGAAACAACCTCAATTTGGTGGAGTCATTCTCTTTCTGAAATTATGAATGCCTTTCTGAAACAAAACTTGAAACTCGTGAAATTTCAAGAATTCAATTATGCGCCTTACGACTGTTTCAAAAACACCATAGAATTTGAACCCAACAAGTTCAGAATTGCGCATCTTGATAAAAAAATCCCAATGGTCTATGCAATGGTCTTTGAATCTTAAGAACAAATCGAGTTCTCGTATAATACTATGGTTTGTGATCCTTGCAACTCAGGTCGCTTGTACAAGTGAAACTCAGAAAAAAATAGAAAATCACGGAATTGAATTGGTTGTATTGGGTACAATCCAAGATGCGGGATCACCTCAAATCGGATGTACAAAAACTTGTTGTAAAGAATTGCTTCAAAAAGGAAATTCAGACCGAAAAGTAGTTTCACTTGGACTCATTGACCACGATTTAAAGCAGCAATATTTATTTGAAGCCACACCCAATATAACGATGCAAATTGCTCATTTACAGATTATGTCAAATCAATTTAAATTACCTGACGGCATATTCTTGACGCATGCACACATCGGACACTACACGGGGCTTATGTATCTTGGAAAAGAAGCCATGAACAGCCAAAGCACAGATGTTTTTGTGATGCCAGATATGTTCGGGTTTCTCACAAAAAATGGTCCTTGGAATCTTTTGGTAGAAAATGAAAACATCAAACTCAACCTCCTTCGAAATGGACAAGCCAAGTCTTTAAATGAAAACCTAAGCGTAACTCCGATAGAGGTTCCACATAGAGATGAATATTCTGAAACTGTCGGCTTTCGTATTTCAGGTCCAAATAAATCAGCTTTATTTATACCAGATATTGATAAGTGGGTTAAATGGGATAGAGATATTATTCAAGAAATTAACAAGGTAGATTACGCTTTTATAGATGGTACCTTCTTCAGCGGTTCGGAAATTGGACACAGAAACATTGCGGAAATACCGCATCCTTTTATTGAAGAATCAATGAAACGCTTTGAATCCCTTGCACCTGAAGTAAGAGGTAAAATTTACTTTATTCACTTTAACCATACCAATCCCGTGTTAAATGAATCGAGCTGGGAAAGTAAAGAAATCGAAAAAAAGGGTTTCAACCTAGCCAGGATGAGTGACCGATTTTCACTTTAGTTTTTGACAAACTATGATTTCACAAATTTACCTACAGAAATACCATTGGAAGTGTGAACCTTAATTAAATAACTTCCTTTCTTAAAGTGACTAACATCTGTAATATATTCCGCGAAGTTGATCGTTGCATTCATAGCGTCATTCACAATCACTCTGCCTGAAAGGTCAAGTATTTCGATTCGAGCATCACCGTTAATCTCACCTTCAATCTCAATAGTCAATTCATTTATTGCCGGATTAGGGAAAACAGAAATCTCATTTTCAATCGCAAGCTCATCACTACCAAGTGTAAAACCAACTGAAAAATCATAACGATGATAACTACCAAAGTCAGGTGGAAATATTTCGATATAACTCCCCCCTACTTTTCTCAATCTAAAAGCACCTGCCGTCTCACCTTCTACTTGTGAAGAATACCAAAATGACAAACCATCATCATCCGTATCAGTAAGCACGATTGAATAACAGCCTGGAGCTAAATCAAAAGTATCCTTATACTGTGTATTGTTTTGAAGTTGGTTTCGCTCAAAAATCAATTCTCCTGCACCATCAAATAATTTATAATAGTTCTCATTTGCTTTGTTATTTGTTGTAAACCAAACAAAGAAAGGACCGTCAATCATTTCTGGAGCATCAAATTTTGAGGTCATGACACTATTTTGAAGATAATCATCATTACCAAATGAACCATTGAGGTTTCTAACATAGGCTGTAAATGTCATATTTTGGTCCAAATCGGTCCACCATGCATTCGAGGTTACAGGGATTTCAACAATTT
Organism: Crocinitomicaceae bacterium; assembly: GCA_029251865.1. Taxonomy (GTDB): domain Bacteria; phylum Bacteroidota; class Bacteroidia; order Flavobacteriales_D; family Crocinitomicaceae; genus UBA952. Next base: position 15,007 of record JAQXCN010000071.1, read on the forward strand.
CTTCTTCCATAAAACCTAAATTACCCGTCCACTCAAAATCTATATTATCTCCATAAGTGATCCAGCATTGAATAGTGCATGATGTCAAAGGTTCAGCACCTGTATTTCTAAGTACCACACGAGGATTTGAACAGGTAGGATTCCATTTTCGGTAATATTCATAATTACTAGGGTTTAAGACCTCAGTTATGGCCGCGTCATTTTGAAAATTTGGTTCCGAATAAGATATAAGATCATATGCGGCCCTGTAATTACCAGCACCCTGATTGGGGTCGAAAGTAGGAACTTGATTAATAACATAATCAAGAGCCACCGAATCTCCAGGTGAAACAAATGGTGTAAGTTCGAACTCATATTCTTTGACCTTATCGCCTGGACACCAACCCTCTCTTGCATATGGCCAAGTTCCACCCTGACCAATGAGTGGATTGTTACCACAATCTTCTTCTTCAAAAATATCCCATTCAAAACGGGTGACGCCATCGACTTTTATACTGTGATCATTTGATACCCATTCACAACATGCTGCACTACCTACTTGTGCATGACCGGTCATTCTTGTTTTAATTTTAAATCCTGCTGAAGTATCAGAAAGAAACATCTTTTTCTCTTCAAGCACCTCATCCGCAGCCATTGCAGAGAAACCGTAAGACCGAAAATCTGACCAAATTGGTTCACGCTTATGAACATCTCTTGGGGGTATTCCTTCCACAAAAGCAAAGCTAAGGTCCAGGAGCTCTTGCGTATTGTGGGCTGCTAAATCGACTATTCCCTTGAGGTAATCTTGATAGTCCGTAACATCATAAATCCATGCAAAACCATTTGGTCCCAAATCAAACTGAATGCCATAAGGCGTAATATATCTTGCAATCTCAACATCATGGATGATTTCATAAGGTTTTTCGTAATAGGTTATTTGCTCGTTTTGCGCTGTTTCACTCGTAGTATAATCGAGTTCGGAAACAATATTCCCAGCAATATCTACCTTGATTTCAGTTCCTCTTGGTGCGCATGGAAATGCATCTGAAATCTCAAAATGTCTCTCAACAGGTGTAAACTCAAACAACACCTCTGGCTCGACCTTTTCATCTTTCCAACGCAACACCTCACTGCTTTCGTTTACTGCATTTCCTGCCATAAAACTGATCTTCATACGCCTAGCCTCTTGATCTACGCCTGTTATTGGATACTCAGAAAAATCAAACATTCCTTGTGACGAGGGCATAAGCAAATAATTATTAGCACTTAAATCTAATGCAAGAGGGACATTATCGAAAGTATATGCCACTTTTAAATCATTCCAATTGGGATGTGAATTATTTAGACTTTTATTAAACCAATTATTTATGGTATTTGCGTCCAAGGCCGCTGAAAAGATCTGGAAATCATCAATCCTACCCTTCCATGAGTTTCCTAAATTTTTATTCGCTCCCAAAACAATACGATGCACATAACCGACGGACCTCGCTAAACCTGAACCGCTATGCCATTGCTGACCATCCCTGTAAATAAACATTTCACCTGTTGATTGCGATTTAACGAATGCCCAATGATGCCACTCATTATCTATTCCTGCGGAAGACATGTCAGTGTCAATTCTGTCATACGCAGAACCTTCGCCACAATCCCAATAAATACGACTATTACTCCAAGGCATATGGATATTAATGACGCGCTGATTTAAAGTATCGTATGCTTCAAGAATAGATGTGTTTGAGCCCGTATTACCATCCCCTTTAACCCACATAGAAATTGTCAAATCATCACCCATATCTAGGTCAGACATTTCCAAAAGTGCATGATTTGAACCATCAAAATGTAATACACCGTTCTTCGCACTGTAGTTTAAAGCGCGTTGGTCTTGCGTATCTTCTGTTTCAAATTCTAATTCATTATCCGGAGCAACACCCTGATCGAAAGAGAATTCAATGATTAAATTATCTGTTCCATTCCATTCAAAGGGCTGAAAAAAGTAAAACTCATTGGCTCCGATTTGAAGCTCATTACTAGCAATTGCGTCACGATTCAAATCATAAACGGTAGTGAAAGCGTCTTGATGCATCGTTGTTAACTCAGTATCCGTAGTGCTTTTGATTCGAATCGTTGGATGAAGTAGCTCTCCTCCATTGGCTATGTTCGATATATACAATGACAGAGACTGAAGATTACCTGAAGTATACCCTGCCGTTACTAATTCCTGCTCTGTCACAAGCATTTGATATTTCCCGCCCCATTGATTTAAATCAAAAGGATATAATGCTGTCGTAGTTGAGGTTTGTGGTAAGTTAAGCATAGCTAAATCTTCCGAGACACGACTATGCTGAACTACCTGTTGAGAATTTTTGTAGTCATAACCCCATGGTTCAAAATCAAAAGGGCTAAATGATGAATAATTATGTAAGTATTTTACACTGTCAACACGGACGGAATCAAAAAACCCAGTATGATCAAAAACTCTGGTATAGGTGAGATAATCCCACTCACCGCAATTGTATTGATCCCATGTAGTTAGTGGACTACACTTTAGTTTATAATACATTAAAACTTTTTCGAACCTTTGTTCATCTAAGGTTGCTGGAAATTCAAAATCAGCTCTTCTTGTGGAGATAGAATCAAATGTGAAAGTCTGAACCCAAGTAGTATCTTGAGCTGAAATATTAGTACTTAAGGCAATAAAAAGCGCGGAAATAAAAGTTAAACAGAGTCTCGGGTGCATAATTAAAATTTCTCCCAAAAATAAGGAAAAAGAAACGCAATAAAAAAGACTTGAAACAAAACTTCACCTTCACGTAAAGGACGGTAAAATTTTACTTTGAGAATAATTCTAAAGCCAAAGATAAACGCTCACGCACCTTTGTTCGATCGATAATAAAATCTAAAAAACCATGGTCTAATAAAAACTCAGAAGTTTGAAAGCCTGCTGGTAAGTCACGTCCTATTGTTTCTTTTACGACTCTTGGTCCAGCAAACGCTATTAAAGCGCCTGGCTCTGCAATATTAATATCACCAAGCATCGCAAACGATGCCGTTACTCCCCCTGTAGTTGGATCAGTTAGATATGAAACATAGGGTAATCCAGCATCTGCCAGTTGACCCAATTTTCCTGAAATTTTAGCCATTTGCATCAAAGAAAAACCGGCTTCCATCATTCTTGCACCTCCTGATTTAGAGATAACAATCACGGGACATTTTAGCTTTATTGCCTCATCGATTGCTCTTGACACTTTTTCACCCATTACAGAACCCATAGATCCTCCTATGAACCGAAAGTCCATAGCTGCAATGATTAAATCTTTTTTATTAAGCTTTCCTTTTGCTGTTCTAATTGCATCTGTGAGACCGGTATTCACCTGCGTTGATTTGACACGGTCAACGTATTTTTTTGTGTCTTCAAATTCCAAAGGATCTCCAGAAGCGACTTTAGCATTTAGTTCTGAATACTTACCCTTATCAAATATGATAGAGAAATATTCTTCCGAACCAATACGCTCGTGGTGGGAACACCTATTGCAGACGTAGTTTAATTTCTCTAAATCTCCCTTTGTAAATATTGTTTTACAGTTTGAACATTTAGACCACAAACCTTCAGGAACTTCCTTCTTCTCACTTGTTGTTGTGGTAATTCCTTCCTTATTTCTTTTGAACCAGCTCATTTGATTTCTTTGGTTAAAATTAGTAAAGATTTATAAAGTTTGAATATTATTTAAATCGGAAAAGCATTGTTCCAACCTTTTATGGAATGTTAATTCCCCATCCCTTAGCCATTTCCTAGGATCATAATATTTCTTGTTTGGCAAATCTTCTCCTTCTGGATTTCCAATTTGGGACTTTAAATAGTCTTGGTTTTTTAAAATATAATCTCTTGAACCTTCAGTAAATGCAAATTGCAAATCCGTATCCATATTCATTTTTATAACCCCATAGGAAATACCTTCTCGAATCTCCTCAAGACTAGAGCCCGAACCGCCGTGAAAAACAAAGTCGACAGGATTTGGATTTGTATTAAATTTTTCTTGAACAAAAGACTGTGAGTTTTTCAATATTTTCGGTGTCAACTTGACATTGCCCGGCTTATACACACCATGAACATTTCCGAATGCTGCAGCAATTGTAAATCTCGGTGAAATCTTCATAAGTTCTTCATAAGCATAAGCAACCTCTTCCGGTTGGGTGTAGAGTTTAGAAATATCAACATCTGTATTGTCAACACCATCTTCTTCTCCCCCTGTAATACCGAGTTCAATTTCTAAAGTCATATCAATTGCACTCATACGCGTTAAGTACTGCTTACATAGTTCAATGTTCTCATTCAAAGGCTCTTCAGAAAGGTCTATCATGTGAGAACTATACAACGGAATCCCAAATTCTTTGAAATGCTTTTCACCTTCTGTCAAAAGACCGTCAATCCATGGTAACTTTCCTTTGTGACAATGGTCCGTATGTAAGATTACGGCTGCACCATATGCCGACGCCATGCGATGCACGTGTCTAGCTCCAGATATGGCTCCTAGAATAGTAGCTTGTTCATTTTCGTTACTTAAACCCTTACCAGCATAAAACTGGGATCCTCCAAGAGAAAACTGAATAATCACAGGTGCATTCAAATTTGCTGCCGTCTCCATTACAGCGTTTACCGTGCTTGTACTTGAAACATTTACGGCCGGTAAAGCGAAACCTTTTTCTTTGGCATATCTGAAAATTTCCTGAACAGCATCTCCTGTTGCGACTCCTTTTTTAATTGTATGACTCATAGACTATTCATTTGGTTTTGCAAAAGTACAGATTTTAAAAAAAACATTGAATAAAATAATTTTGACATTTCATCGTTATTAAAAAAAACGTTGCCTATGATGCATAAATACCCTGCAGAAAGTAAGCCGTATAAAACACAATCTTTACCACAACCTTCGTCTGTTCAATTCATATTGAATTACAGCAAGGCCTTTGAAGTAAAAAAACTAAAGAGGAGAAAAATACTGGTTTGCAAGAATTAAATAAAACGCCCTCGGGCGTTTTTTTATGAACCATTGTAATGCTTATTTTTGTAACCCATGGATTTTAGCCTTCAATCAGATTTTAAACCAACCGGGGATCAACCCAAAGCCATTAAGGATCTTACTGAAGGTATCAAGAACAATATCCCATTTCAAACTTTACTTGGAGTGACAGGGAGTGGAAAAACCTTTACCGTTGCTAATGTAATACAGCAGGTAAATAAACCAACCCTCATTTTATCCCATAACAAAACCCTGGCTGCTCAATTGTATGGGGAATTCAAACAGTTTTTTCCCAATAATAAAGTTGAATACTTTGTGTCTTATTATGATTACTATCAACCTGAGGCATACCTTCCTGTTACAAATACATACATTGAGAAGGATTTACAAATCAATGACGAAATTGAAAAATTAAGACTTTCCGCGACCTCTGCACTTCTTTCAGGAAGAAGAGATGTTATTGTAGTTGCATCTGTCTCCTGTATTTATGGAATTGGAAATCCTTCAGAATTTAAGAACAGTATAATAGAGGTCAAGACGAATCAGAGCATTCCAAGAAACAAATTACTCATGAAGTTTGTGGCTAATTTATATTCAAGATCTGACGAATACTTTGAACGCGGGACTTTTCGCGTAAGAGGAGACACTGTTGACTTATACCTTGCCTATGCAGACTATGCGATTCGCTTCGAATTTTGGGGAGATGATATCGAAAAAATAAGTTCAATTAATCCAGAAACAGGCGACGAAATAGAGGAAATGAAAGAAATCCTTATCTACCCCGCAAACCTATTTGTCTCTAGCCCCGAAAATACACAAACCGCTATCCACGAAATTCAAGATGATATGCTTGAACAGGTTGATGCATTTCAAGCACAAGGTAAAACAGAAGAATCTCAAAGACTCAAAGATCGTGTAGAATATGATCTTGAAATGATTCGGGAACTAGGTTACTGTTCGGGTATTGAAAATTATTCCCGTTATTTTGATAGAAGAACCCCAGGTCAAAGACCCTTCTGTCTTTTGGATTATTTCCCTGAAGACTACCTTATGGTCGTTGATGAAAGCCATGTTACACTTCCGCAAGTTAAAGGCATGTATGGAGGCGATAGAGCAAGAAAAACAAATCTCATTGACTATGGATTTAGATTGCAGGCTGCTATTGACAATAGACCTTTAAAATTTGAAGAGTTTGAAACCATGTATGCCCAATGTATTTACGTTTCAGCTACACCTGCAGATTACGAAGTTGCATTGTCAGAAGGTGTTATCGCAGAACAATTAATTCGCCCAACAGGATTATTAGACCCAGTGATTGAAGTTAGACCCAGTAAAAATCAGATAGACACACTCATTACCGAAATTCAAAACAGAATCTCAAAAAATGAACGTTCTTTGGTTACTACGCTGACCAAAAGAATGGCTGAAGAACTTCAAAAATACCTCACGAAAATGGGGATTCTATGCAGGTATATTCACAGTGAAATTGATACCATAGAGCGTGTTGAAATTTTGAGACAGTTGAGACTTGGGTCATTTGATGTTTTAATAGGTGTGAATTTATTAAGAGAAGGTTTAGATTTACCTGAAGTTTCATTTGTAGCAATATTAGATGCCGACAAGGAAGGTTTCTTGAGAAACGAAAGGTCACTGGTTCAAACCGTGGGAAGGGCAGCAAGAAATGTTAATGGTTTTGTTCTGATGTTTGCCGACAAAATCACGAAATCTATGCAGCGAACGATGGATGAAACTGACAGAAGAAGAGTACTTCAAATTGCTTACAATGAAAAACACGGTATTACGCCTACTGCTCTGAAGAAATCTAAAGAAATAATTTTAGAATCTACCAAAGTTGCGGACGGAGAGTCAACAGAAAGCTCTATTAATTCTGCTAAGGCTAACGCCAATGTCAAAAAAGATAAAAGTGCATTTAAAAATGAGGAAGAACTTAATGTTGAGATAAAACGCATTAAAAAGGCAATGGAAAAAGCAGCAAAAGATTTGGAATTCATCGAGGCTGCTGGATTTAGAGACGAAATGAAAGCACTACAAGAAATTAAAAAAAGCTACTAATGAATACTGTTCAAAATTTTAGAATCATTGCAATTATAGAAGGGCTAACCTATTTAGGTTTCGCCATAACTATGCCGCTCAAATACCTGTACGAGATTACAGAACCAAATTACATTGTTGGAATGCTTCATGGTATTGTATTTATCATCTATTGTTTTTGGCTTCTCGCACTAACCATCCAAAAAAAATGGTCTTGGCTAATTGGGATTAAACTTTTTATCGCTTCACTTATTCCTTTTGGAACCTTCTACATGGATCGTAAATATTTGAAAGAATTTAATTTGTGATCACGTATTATCATGAAGGGGCTATCCACAAAAGAATGTTGATCTAATTGTGTTATTTAAATCTCGTACTATTAAGATTTACTAAATTTGTATAAAAATTAAGAGGTATGTCCAATGAATTGTTAAAAGGTAAGAGAGGTATTATTTTTGGTGCACTCAATAGCCAATCCATCGCTTGGAAGGTAGCTGAGCGTGCGCACGAAGAAGGCGCGACATTTGTCCTAACAAATGCACCTATCGCAATGCGCATGGGTGAAATCAATAATCTTGCAGAAGCCACGGGAAGTGAAATTATTCCGGCTGATGCTACAAGTGTTGAAGACCTTGAGAACCTTGTGACGAAATCAATGGAAATCCTAGGTGGTAAAATTGACTTCGTCCTACATTCTATTGGAATGTCACCTAATGTTCGTAAAAAAAAGCATTACACTGAAAATGACTATCGCTTTTACAGTCAGACTATGGATGTTTCTGCTATGTCTTTGCATAAAACATTAGCAACGTTATACAAGCACGATGCGATGAGTGAGTGGGGCTCTGTATTGGCACTATCTTACATTGCTGCACAAAGAATATTTCCTGACTACAACGACATGGCAGATGCAAAGTCATTGTTAGAATCGATTGCACGTTCATTCGGATACCATTACGGAATCAAAAACAAGGTACGTGTAAATACTATCTCTCAATCTCCAACAGTTACGACCGCGGGACAAGGAATTAAAGGTTTTAATGAATTCATCAACTTCTCAGAGCAAATGTCACCACTTGGAAATGCAAGTGCGTTAGCATGTGCAGATTACTGCTTGAGTATGTTCTCTGATTTGACGAGATATGTGACCATGCAGAATCTATTCCATGATGGAGGATTTTCAAACACAGGTGTAACGCAACCTGTCATCGAACGCTTCGGAGACGAAGAATAAAAATTATATAATTTATGGTTTAAGGGGCTTCTTTATTGATGTCCCTTTTTTTTATATTTGAAAAAACATATTCCCATGTACAAGTTTTTAGTGTCGCTAATTGTATGCTCAACAATCATTCTCTGCAATCATTCTTATAGTCAACAAAAACTAATTAAGCTTTTCGAGAAAAAAGAATTCGACAAAGCAGAGAAAAAAGTTAATAAAGAATTAGAATCAATCCGTAAAGGGAAAGTGGACATAGAAGACCCTAGAGTAAAATATGTCAAAGCCTTGCTATATAACGAAAAGAAATTCTCAATGTTCGTTCCAGATAGTGCCTATACCTATCTCATTTACGCTACAGGGGTTTATAAAAAAGTAAAAGACGTTAAGTTGACAGAAGACCTCAAAGAAAATCTTTTCAATCAGGATCTCATCAACAAAACCATGTTAGCGATTTGCGAAAATGCATATGAAATTGTTCACAAACAAAATACAGAGGATGCATATAATGGCTATTTATCTTATTACAAAGATGGAAACGAACAAGTTAGGGGAAAAGTTATTCAGGATAGAAATGAGGTGTCGTATCAGACTGCTGCAAACATCAATACAGTTGAAAGCTTTCAGGATTTTATTGATAAATACTCAAGCGCAAACGAAGTGCCTTCAGCCATTGAAAATAGAGATGCTTTGGCTTACGAAATATCATCAAATGAACATACGATTCAATCTTATAAATCATTCATAAAAAAATATCCTAATGCGATACAAGTTTCAGTTGCATGGGGTCATATTTATGATATCGATTTTGAAAATGCAAAATCAGCAAACAAGGCATCGGCTTATTATGACCATATGAATGCTTATGCTAAAAGTTCCCATTACGATGAAGCATTGACGCTAAGTCATGATTGTGAGTTCAATGAAACAATCATTGAAAATCAAATCGAAAGCTATCTAGAATTCGTAAATCGTTTTGGTGCAAAAAACCCGAACAAACCCATTGCCTTAGACACCTTATTTAATCATTATGAGCAGGAATTAAATTTCGATGGAATGGAATTCTGCGTCAATAAGGCGAATAATAAGCAAAGAAAAAAGTTAGTATTGCGCTATCACGATATCTATACCATAGATGGGGAATGGAGTACATTGAATAAGTTTTATAATAAATATGATGACCTAAGTCTATCTGGAGTAAAAAAAGAGGACTACCGAATTGCAGAAATGGGAAGAAGAATTATTCTAAAAAATGGATACTCAGAATCGCAATTCAATCAGTATGATACATACATTAAAGAAGCCGCACCTACAGACAGAGCATATGTGGCATTAATCAGAATGATTAAAAAAGATATTGATGGTAAACTTTATTCAAACGCTTTAGGAAAAGCACAAAAATATAGTGAGGAATTTAAGGTTAATAAAAATTATCAATCCCTAATTAATTTGTTAAAAACTCCGATTGACAAAAGCATTAGAATAAAAGAGATAACTACAATAAACAATGAAGAAAATGGCAGGCAATACTGTCCAGAAATATCTGCAGATGAAAAAACCATGTATTTTTGTGGAAACGGCAGAGAGGATAACCTTGGAGGTGAGGATATTTTTTATTCGACCAAGACAGGTAAAAATCTTTGGTCTAAACCAAAACTACTCGGTTCCCTAAATACAATGTTTGGAAATGAAGCCTTAGAGCACATTAGCGCTGACAACACATCAGTGTATCTATTTAGCGGCGGTGATATTAAACAGAGCGAAATTACACAATCAGGATACACTACACCAAATAAATTGAACTCAAATATTAATCAAGGTTCATGGCAAGCAGATATCTCGGTTTCAAGTGACGGAAATGCTTTACTATTTAGTTCTATTTATTCTGAAAACTTTAATTACAATAATAAGTCCTCCAATGGTATGATTGGCGATCTAAATGATTACCATGGCAGTGCGGGGCATCAATCTGATATATATATTTCCCTTAAAGATGAAAATGGAAAATGGGGTAAAGCAATGAATTTAGGGCCTGCAATCAATACGATTCATTGTGACCGTAGTGCATTTTTACACCCGGACATGAAGACACTATACTTTTCATCTGACGGTCATGGAGGATTTGGAAGTTTAGATGTCTTTGTCTCAAAAAGATTAGCAGATTCTTGCTGGAATTGCTGGTCAGAACCCATGAATCTCGGAAAAGAAATTAATTCTACCTCATCTGACTGGGGGTATAATATTAATACGAATGGCGATAAGGCCTATTTTTCACGAAAATCAAAAATCGCATACATCAACCTGCCCAAACATCTCAGGCCTAATTTTGTCGCTACTGTGAATGGAACTGTTACCAACGACAAAGATGAAATTGTTCCTTGCTCCATAAAATGGGAGGACCTTGAGACAGGTAAAGAAATTGGAACCTCGAAGTCAAACCCAAAAGATGGCAACTATTATATGGTACTTCCTTTAGGCAAAAACTACGGGTATTACATCGAGAAAGAAGGCTACTTCCCCTTATCAAACAATGTGAATGTCAAAAAAGCGAACAAACCGATATCAATCACAGAGGACATTCAATTGATTTCCTTCAAACAAATGATCGAGGAAGGCGTACCTGTTCGACTAAATAATTTATTTTTTAATAGTGGAAAAAGTAATCTTCTACCCTCTTCCATTCCTGAACTTAAACGTGTGGCTAAAATCATACAAAAAGAAAATTTGAAAGTTGAAATCTCCGGGCATACAGACAATGTTGGAGATACAAAAATGAATCAGAAACTATCTGAAGACAGAGCAAACTCTGTGAGAGAGTTTTTGATCTCTGAAGGAGTGAGTGAAAATCTATTGACCACTATTGGTTTTGGAGAATCAAAACCCGTAGA
>JAQXCN010000066.1 GCA_029251865.1 Crocinitomicaceae bacterium
ATACATTGTATATTACGGTGGGGGGGATACAACGGCATACTGGGATGGCGCAATTACGTTAAACAAATTATTCTTAAAGTCTCCGGCTGATTACTTTATACATTTAATTAGTGAACCCACACCCGCGCTTCGTTCATTGCATTTTGATGTAGAAACAGGCTATCCGCCTGGTTGGATTTATAGAGAGCCTGAAGCCTGGTTTGTTTGTAAGTTAAGTTCTATTGTCTCAGTTTTCACTTTGAGGTCTTATTTCGCGGGAACACTCGTTTTTGCATTTTTAACTGCTCGTGCATCTTGGAGGGTTTTTGAGATGATTTCTAAATTAGAGACTCATAACCTACGAATGGCGGCTTATTGTATCCTTTTCGTGCCGACTGTTAGTTTCTGGTGCACAGGTATTTCAAAAGATACGGTGATTTATTTTTCAGTTTTAAATATTCTGTTCTATACTTTTGATTTTTTGATTTTAAGAAATAAAATTTCGTTTTGGAAGTTAGGATATATTGGTATTTCAATCTTATTGATTTATCATATACGATCTTTTGTTTTGGCGGCCATTGCCGTGCCGTTATTCATGGCTTTTGGAGCCAGAATTACCAGGCAATATGAGAAAAACCTATTAGCGAAACTTATATTTCGTTCATTCATTTTATTTGGTGGTATTTTTCTGTTTTTATTCTTCTTTCAATCTTCTTTCGCTGAAAGTATGGTGTTAGAGGCACAGAGTGTGCAGCAAGATTTTTTACAGAACCCAACATATACAGGTAAAAGATATGAAATTAGCAATACTGATGTCTCTCCATTGGGCCTTTTGTCTGCTGTCCCTGAATCGATATTCTTTGGTATCTACAGGCCCTTTATAACTGAGTCATTAACACCAAATTTCATTCTGAATGGTGTAGAGAGTTTATTACTCATTTTTGTGAGTTTGCGTTTTATTTTTTCAGGTGGTGTTTTTCAAAAGATTAAAAAAATACGAAAGGAAGAATTTCTTGTTTTTGCCTTGATTTTTTCTTTGTTTATTGCGTTTATGGCCGGTTTTACCTCCGTTCTTTTTGGTGTTTTGGTGCGAATTAGAGCACCTTTACTTCCTTTTATATTCTTAGTTTTAACAACGAGTGTGTTCGAGAAGAAAATAGATAAACCTTTAATTGATTCTTAAATATGTGTGGTATTACAGGATTTATTGATTTCAATAAAAGTTCTTCGGTTCGGGATTTGCAAAAAATGACTGATATTATGCACCATCGGGGGCCCGATGGATCCGGTTACGAGCTTATTAATCAAGATGAGTACATTTTAGGTTTGGGACACAGACGGCTTTCAATAATTGATTTATCGAATTCGGGTACCCAACCCATGTGCTTCCAGAAATATTGGATTTGCTTCAATGGTGAGGTTTATAATTATGCTGAAATTAAAAAGGAATTAGAGGGCTTAGGTCATGTCTTTATTAGTTCTTCTGATACTGAGGTCGTTCTTCAGGCCTATGTGAAATGGGGTTCTGCTTGTGTTGATCGATTTATCGGGATGTTTGCTTTTGTAATTTACAATAGTGATAATGGAGAAGTTTTCTGTTGCCGTGATAGGGCCGGGGTCAAACCTTTCTATTATTACATTGCAGACGGATTGTTTCTTTTTTCTTCAGAGCTGAAGTCATTTCACCAACATAAACGATTCGAGAAAAAGTTAAACCTAGCCTCAGTTTCAGCTTTTATGCAATATGGAAATGTCCCCACGCCTCATTGTATTTTTCAAAATACGTACAAGCTGAAACCTGGTCATTTTTTATCATTCAATACGAGCCAAGAATTGAATGAAGACCTTGTCAATCCAATGCGTCAAAAATGCTACTGGAATGTTTACGACTCATACAATAAGCCCAAACTTGGTATATCATTTGATGTCGCGAAGCAGGAAACTGAAAAAATACTAAAAAGTGCATGTGATTACAGAATGGTGGCAGATGTTCCGGTCGGTGTGTTTTTAAGTGGGGGTTATGACAGTGCATCTGTTACTGCCTTATTACAAAAAGACCGCACCGAAAAATTGAAAACATTTACCATTTCAGTTCCAGATATCGGTCTTGATGAAGCGCCCTTTGCCAAAGAAATTGCAGGATATCTTGGTACAGATCATACTGAGATTAAATGTAGTCACAAAGAAGCGATTGAACTTATTGAAGAATTACCTTTTTACTATGATGAGCCGTTTGCTGACAGTTCAGCGATCCCTACGACTTTAGTAAGTCTCGCTGCTCGAAAACATGTTACTGTTGCTTTGAGTGCAGATGCCGGTGATGAGGTATTTGCCGGATACAATAGATACGATTATATACAGCGTTATGGGGAGCGATTAAATAAGATTCCTTCATTTCTCAGGAATACTATCGTGAAAGGAATGGAACGCCTTCCTTCTAACGCGGTACCTTATTTTAGAAACACGTACAATTTTCATAATAGATATGAGAAAATAAAAGGAGTTTTGCGTAACCCTACAGAGCAACAAATAATGATGTCATTGAGTGAGCAGTTTACAGATGCTCAAATGCAAAAGATTGCTACATTCAATTATGATAAGTTATCTACAGCATACGCATCAAAAGAGTTGAAGGCTGATTTTTTTTCTCCTTTGTCATTTATGATGGCTGTCGATTACCAGACCTATCTCGTAGATGATATTCTTCAAAAAGTGGATAGAGCATCGATGTCAGTTAGCTTAGAAGGAAGAGAGCCCTATCTTGACCATCGTTTAATTGAATGGGCTGCACAATTACCGAACGAATTCAAATATAATAAAGGAGAGAAAAAATTTATCCTAAAAGAGATTCTTCATGATTATATCCCAAAGGAGATGATGGATCGGCCTAAGATGGGTTTCGCTATACCCATTGCATCATGGCTTCAGAATGATTTACGACATTTAGTAGATCAATATATAAATGAGGACCTCATTAGATCTCAACACCTTTTTGATTGGTCAGTTGTTGGCGACATTAAAAGAAAATTTCTATCGGGAAAAAAGGAATATGATGTCAAGTTGTGGTATTTTTTAACTTTCCAAATGTGGTATGAAAAATGGATGTCCTAAATGAATTTAGCTTTCGAAAAAATTGAACTACGGTTTTTATTTCCTGCGGGTACGAGTAGGGGGGTGCTTCGTAAAAAGCCTTCTTGGATACTGAAGTGTCGAGAATTACCTGCTGTTCAAGGCGAGTGTTCAGTTATTCCAGGTTTAAATAAAGATTTCATATCTGAGGCTCAGTATGAGGATAAGGTTCGATGGGTTTGTGAAACATTTACTCGCTTATTCTCACAACTATCACGAGAGAATTTATTACAATTTTTTTGTGTTGAACTCCACGCGTATCCTTCAATTCTTTTTGGTGTAGAAACTATTTTTTATCAATTGGGAAGGCTTAAGGGAGAGGACGCTTTAATTAGTGAATTTTCAAAAGGTCACGCGACGATACCCATAAATGGATTGATATGGATGGGGACCATAGCAGAAATGAGAGCTCGAGTACAGGAAAAGTTAAGCCAAGGTTTTACGGTACTTAAATTTAAGATAGGCGCAATGGATTTTGATCAAGAATTCACCTTGTTGTCTGAAGTTAGAAATAGTTTTGGTACTTCTATTGTGATACGCGTAGATGCTAATGGTGCATTTAATCTTTCGAATATTCATGAGGTTTTGAAAAAACTAAAATCCATTAATGTGCATTCAATAGAGCAACCTATTAAGGCAGGACAAATCGAAGAAATGCGCGTGCTTTGTGAAAATACAAATGTACCGATCGCTTTAGATGAAGAGCTTATCGGTGTAAACGGGATGCAAGAAAAAACAGAACTGCTTGAAAAAGTAAAACCCCAATTTATTATTCTGAAACCAAGTTTACATGGTGGCTTAGTTGGGACTTTAGAATGGGTGTCTTTAGCTGAGAAAATGGGAATAGGATGGTGGATTACCTCAGCTTTAGAGTCGTCAATAGGGCTAGAAATGATTGCAAGATTGGCGGGTTTTTTAAACCCCTCTATTCCTCAAGGATTAGGCACTGGCGGACTATTCGAGAACAATTTTGATTCTCCGTTGGTTATCCAAAACGGAACCCTAACTTACAAAAATGTCTAAGTCTGAAGAAAACTGGAATGAACTCAGTGATAAAGAGCGGAGTATAATTGAAAATAAAGGAACAGAATATCCATTTACGGGCATGTACAATATCTTCAAAGGAAAAGGGGTTTTTGTCTGTAAAAGATGTGAGCATCCACTTTATTCAAGTGAAGATAAATTTGACTCAGGATGCGGATGGCCAAGTTTCGATGATGAGGTTTCCGGTAATGTTAAACGTATCCCCGATGCAGATGGGTTTCGAGTTGAAATTGTTTGTGAAAACTGTAATGGCCACCTTGGACATGTATTTCAAGGGGAAAGATTGACGCCTAAGAACACAAGGCACTGTGTGAATTCGCTTTCAATTAAATTTGTTTCGATTTAACGCGCAGCATAACGCATCACTTCGCTACAATTCTTGTAGACCATATCCCGAAGTATAAGTTGAGAAGCAATAGCTAATTGGCTGTAGTTTTGTGAACAATTACCAAAGCCAGCGGCCTTATGTTGCCACATGGCTTTTATCAGTTCTTGACTGCCTTCTTCTGGCTGAATTAGGTTTAAAACAGCAGCAACATTTCCAGCGCCTGCGTGATAAATATGAAGCACTAAAAATCTAAACCAAAGGTTATTTTCTTCATATTCGATTTCATGTGTAGCGAGTATTTTTCTGGCTTGTGGTATACAAATTTTGCTGAGTAGTTTAGCTGCGGCAGTCGCGGATTTTTCGAAGTCTTTTCGTTCGTCGGTTATTTTATTTACAATTAAACCTTGAGCTCTGGCCACACTTGGCATTAATTGAAATGCACCATAGGCGCCAGAAATTGATTTTTTTAGCTGACCTGGACTTTCAATTAATAAAATGGATTGTGCATACCAAGGGTCTACACACATCTCGTCAAATACTGTAATGCCATCGCGAAGAGTAGGGTAGACCTCATCGAATTTATAGAAATCACATTTCCCTGAAGTAACATATATACTTTCTCCTTCCTGGATCCCGTGTTTGATTCGCATAGCTTCACGGAATTTACTCTTTTCTGTTTTATTCATGGCGTACCAATCTTTGGATTGAATACGCTGTAGAATTTGTCTTGTACTCGCCACATTTACCAAACATGAATCTTTGGAAAGTTTCATGATTTTCTTCCAGAATTTTGCTTGGGGAAGCATGTCCCAACGTTGCGTATACATTTGCTCGCTCTCTATAATAAGATTTGATTCATTTTTTTCTGCGACCCAAAGCTTTTCATGTTCCCAAGAATTATTGATAATATCTTGCGCACTTATGAAGTGAATCTGACAAATTATGGTTAGCGAGATAAATATAATTTTCATAGAAGTAAAGTACTAATTATTAACACCTGTGAAATGGATAACGTTATGCACTTAACAACAATCAAATGTGAAAAGAGTTACATTTGTAAACTGCCCAATGAAACAGATACTTATTTTTCCATTTATATTCCTCGTCCGTTTGTATCAATGGTTAATCTCGCCCTTGTTCCCTGCAACATGTCGTTTCACTCCAAGCTGTTCCGCATATACGATTCAAGCCTTGAAAGAGTGGGGGCTATTCAAAGGAGTCTATTTATCGATAAAGCGAATATTATCGTGTCGTCCAGGTTGTAAGCATGGTCATGACCCTGTTCCTAAGAGAATTGATTAACTGAATAGCCTCTGTCGGATAATACCTTCGTGAAGGTAAGAAGGTCATGGAACCCATTTGATTGATCAATGATAGTATCTATGGTTATATCTTTTTCTTTCGGGCTTGATTTATTGTTCTCACCCATGAATTCAAACCACTTTTTTAAATGTAGAACCCCTTGGTTTTCTGTTTTTGAAAAATCTTTTGCTTTTACGGAACTGTAAAAATGAATTTCTCGTTTTGCTCTTGAAAATAAGACATTCAATCTTTTAGGACCCCCAAAGTTATTTACTGGCCCAAACCTCATTTCAAATTTTCCATTTTCATTATAGCCATATCCCAAACTAATTATTAAGATATCGCATTCATCGCCTTGCACGTTTTCTAAAGAGTGTGCAAAAGCATTATTTTCATTTATTCGAGTTTCGAATAAAGTGGTATCATTCTCATTGAGCTGAGAGAGAATCAGTTCCAATTGAATTTCTGAGAATGCCACGATACCTAATTTATGTGGTGTTCGAATGATTTTTGCGATTTGAATAGCTATCGCTTCAGCTTCTTTTTTGTTTTTTCGATCAACGTAAGTGCCATTTTCTATAAAGTGATGGGTAATAGGGTTCCGATCTTGTATTGTACTTGGAAAAGTCAATAGTCTATTATTATAAAAGTTCTCGTTTGAAAAACCAATAAGGCTTGGGTGTAAACTTCTATAGTGGTTAGATAAAAACACCTTTGGGAGGTGGAAATAGGCGTGATGCAAAAGGCTCATTTCAGTCTCTTGCTTCTTTTTGAAATAGGAGCTTGGAGTCATTTGTTCAGGGTCGCCGCAAATAATGGTTCTCTCTCCTCTATGAACAGCACCCAATGAGTGACTCAAAAGAAGTTGGCTTGATTCATCTGACACAACAAAGTCATACATTTCTTTTTCCATAGGCAGGTGATCTGCTAGAAGTGAAGGATTTCCCAACCATATAGGCTTTAAAATGTCAATCCAAATTCTTGCATCCGATAGTAATAACTCTCGAATAGATTTATGACTTCTTTTTTTTGCGAATTCTTTTGTCAGTATTGCCTTGCCACGTTTAAGTTTTTTTCGAAGCGTTCTTTGGGATGTATTTAGGGTATTTAATTCAACTTTGGTGATATTATCGAATTCTTGAAACTTTTCACTCCATTTATTCAGTATGTTCTGACTATGAATCAGAGCATTTTCCTCAAAACTATTATTTATATTCGAGAGTTCCTCTTGGAGAGTTCTTTTCGTTAGAGAGCTTAATTCTTTATGATTAAAAATAACTTTCTTCTTAAGATGCGCTTTGATTTCAAGACTCATGATTTCTTTATCTGCGTTCCAAAAGGGGAGTAATTCATAAGGTATCGATTCTATTTTAGCCCAATTCAAAGCTAACTTTTCCTGATTTGTTATAAATCCCGAGAGAAATTGGAGAATATTATCGTCGTCTTCGAAGGAGAAATACTCTTGTATTGTATAATGAGAGGTGTAAATCAATTTATTTTGATGCATATCTAATTGATTCTTCTCTTCAAATTCTTTTGCTTCTGTAAAGTTGGTTGTTTTCAATAGGTTTACAACTTGTGCTTCTTCTTCATCGAAATTTTCAATACCGAGAAGTCCGAGTTTGTTTTCAGTCACTTCAATCTTTTCTTGGGCTTTAATGTACATCCGATAGGATCTTATTTGATCTTTAGGGTCTAGTTGAGGTGTTCGCGTAAACCTCTTCCAAATGAGCCAACGTTTTAAGCGAAATAAAAAAAAGTATTTTTTATTAAAAAGGGATGAAAGAATATCTAGTTCATCCCGCGTTGGATTTACTTTCCAATGCTGTTGCTCTTTCTCTAATTGTTTGACTTTCGCTATGTTTTTTTTGTATTCTTTTTGAAGTTTGAAGAAAAGTGTCCCTTGGTCTTCTATACAAGCCCTATACTTTTGGTGCAATTTTGACCCTAAAGTCTGATAAGATAAGCTCCTTTTCTGAAGTGATTTTAGTTCGTTCCATGTTTCGATTCCTTCAGGTAAATTCTTTTTAAGCGTTCTTATGATTTCACAAATGTGATTGAAGTCATTTGTGAAACATTTTACTTTAAGGTGTCTTATTGTATTTGAAAACCCTGATAAGGCTTTCGAGTTATATTCGTTAAGCCAATTCAGCGTTTTGAAGTTAACGTTGTTCCCGTTTTTCTTCCTTAAAGGTTTAAAGGAGCATTCTAATATTTCTAAGACTTCTTGAATTGTCACCATTTCAGTTCGCGCTGCCCTATTCAAAATAGCATATTTTTTTTGACTAGATATTAGCTGCTCAAAACACTTTTTAAAAATTATAGGTTTATTATTTTCTATCGTTTCCCAGCTTCTTTTCAAGGATTCTACAAAATTTCTATTGGCATGTTTAGATGGTATTTTGAAGCATAAGGTGTCGAGATTACTTGTCTTGATTTTATGAAGTATAACATCAATAGCTGCTTGTTTCTCCGAAATAATTAAACTTCTTTTTTGATGGTAAAGCGTGGTGCCGATAACGTTCGATAGCAACTGGGACTTACCTGTTCCAGGAGGCCCCTGAACCACTAAAGATTTACTTTTGATTGCATTGAATAGCTTGAATTGTGCATTATCCATTGGGAAAAGAGAACCGATATCTTCTTTGATCACAAATTCCAAGGGAGAGTTGTTTCCATAAACCTCTATTAACGCGTTCGAATAAAGGTCTTCACTTTTTATAAGCGAATTGAGTTCTCTGATGAATGCAAATCTTTTAGGGTCAAAATTACCAATAAACGAATCTTCGTGGTTGACTGATGCTTTTGTCAAACCGTATCTATGCTGGAATTCGATAAGATCCCTAATCTCGTTTCCATGAGAAGAATCGTTGAAATGCTTTTTTAAATAAGGGTTGAGTTCTTTTTCTCCATGGGTTGAGAACTGAACGGTATTAGAGCTTTTGTGAATATTGGCTTCAACATGCTGAAGGAAAATAGGTATGACAATGGATTCGTTTCTCAACGTAGTTGTGAAAGTCCCAAAGGATCTGCAGAGACATGCAACACCTGTCTTTTTTTCTAATTTTCTTGCTTCATTTAAGATTTTTTGAAGTTTTGAATTGATCGCTACGGAATCAAAATAAGGGACGCATTTATTGTCAATAAGATTTATAAGTAAATCTCCTTTAGGAAATACAGATACTTCCGAAAGCAATTCCCTTAAATGATGTTTAATATCTTCCAAATCCTAATTAGTAAAATTAACAAATCATTAGCATGGTTTAAAGAAAGCAACTTTTATTGAAAACTCTCGTTAAAGTAACACAATTAGGTCTTATTAAATGCCTAATTTTGTTTAATAGAAAGTCTTGTTTATTTTCTATAATTTGTTTGTGTTTACTGGTGTTAAGAGTGTGTTGCTCAAATAAATTTTGATCTTACTACGATATGATGTTTAAAATTTCGTCCATTTATTTTTTTCTATTACTAGGGATGTTCAGTGCTTATAGTCAGAACTCAGATTTTTCTGCCTCTGTAAATAGCCAATGTCCGGGTAATCTTTTTACACTAACCGCAGATGATAATTCTATGGTTTCTTACAGCTGGACAATTACTGAACAGGGAGGAGCCTCAGCGAATTACAACGTAAATCCAGTCGCCTTTGTACTTGACAACCCGGGATTATATAATGTTGAATTAACAGTTTCTAATGGTGCCGGAACAAATACTACAACTGAAAATTCTTTTCTTGAGGTTTTTGATGAACCAACAATAGTCTACACGGTCACCTCCGCTCCTTATTGTGCCCCTGTAATTGTTGATTTTACAAGTAATTCAACACCAGGTTCGGGCACAATTATAAGTTACCAAGCTTTTACGGATGGAACTGTTTACAATACAGCTGATTTTCAACATACGTATTCATCTGTCGGTACTTACCCAATAAATATTTCAATTGAAAACTCAAATAATTGTCTAACATCTCTTGATCTTGATGACATTGTCGTTACCAATTTCCCTGCGTTAACAAGCCCATTAAATCCAAATACGATTTGCAGCGGAACGAATTTCAATTATTCTCCAACTAGCACGATTCCAGGCTCAACATTCAGTTGGGTAAGATTACCCAATCCTGATATTATTGAAGTTGCTTCTAATGGTTCTGGAAATATCTCAGAGGTATTAACTTCCTCAACATTATCTAATGTTGCTGTAAGCTACGATGTGACAACAACATCGCCGGCTGGTTGCTCGAGCGTTGAAACTGTTATTTTGACCGTTCAGTCTTTACCCGTTTTAACGGTCGATGACGCAGTACTTTGTACGGGGCAGACAACCACATTAACAGCAACACCTAGTCAGGGTGGTGGTAGTTATTCATGGGCACCTTCAGGGTCTTCTCAAACGATTACCGTTAATGCCCCAGGCACCTACACTGTCAATTATTCTATTGGTTCATGCGCAAGCACTCCTGTAAGTGCTGAGGTTACTGAAGTTGCTCCACCAACAATTACGGATATTTCATACTCAGAAACCTCAGGGTTGTTGGATGATGATGGCGTAATGTGTGCAGGGTCAGATAATGTCACCTTAACTGCATCAGCGTCAACAGGGACGGGTTCTTTTTTGTGGTCTCAGGGTGGAACTTCGAATTCTATAACGGTTAGCCCGAATTCAACCACCAGTTATTCCGTAGTTTATACTGACGGAGAATGCGAAAGTGCGCCGTTCAGTGCAATCGTAACCGTAAACAATTTACCCTCTAATAATTATTCGTCGTCAATTACAAATGCATGTAATTCGCCAGTCACTACCGATTATAGTTCAACCTCTGCAGGTAACATCGTTTGGGATTTTACGGGTGGTACACCAGCGTCAGGAGCGGGACAAGGTCCAATATCGGTAACATACAATAGCGCAGGTATTTACGATATAACAATGACGAACACAAGTGGTAATGGCTGTGTTCGGGTAACAAATTTTCCAAATACGATTGTTGTTGGTAATGGTTTTCCACCTACGTCAAGTTTTTCAACTACAACACCTTCTCCTCAATGTTTAGAGGGTAACAGTTTCTGTTTTGACTATACAGGCAATGGAGCTGATACAGTAGAATGGGATTTTGGAGATGGAAGTCCAACACAGCTGATTGACCAAAATTCCTCAGTTTGTCATACATATGAGACTTTGGGCACCTATAACGTGACTATTGTACCATATACAACTGTCGGTGATGTTTTGGGATGTTCAGGTATAAGTTCACAGCTTACTGTTGAGGTTCTTGGGCCAATTTCTTCTTTTGACGTGAGTCCCGTGGATTGTGACGATCAGAAAACGAGAACATATACAAGTACAAGTTTGGGTGTCTCAGGCACAACTACCTACACATGGGACTTTAATGATCCACCAAGCGTTCCTCTTACAGGAAATACAAATCCGACCTATACATTCAATGATTTTTCGCCAACAACTTCTTCTCCTTTTGTTGTTTCTTTAACAGTCGAAGACCCAGCGACGGGATGTCCTCCGAGTGTTTCTTCTCAGAATATCTACGCATTTACTAATGATCTTGCTGATTACGGAACTTATGCAACGAGTGCAGGTGCTGTTTTTACTGATTCTGTTTGCTTAGGTTCATCGCTTTGGTTTATCAATCAAACACCAATCCCTCAGAGCGCCAGTAATCCAAATTTCACTCAATGGGATTGGAATACAGTAAACGGTTATACTTGGCAGACTAATGTTGAATTCACAGGTAGTCCAGAAGAGCATGTTTTTTCAGAAACAGCATCGGTAACCTCAGGTAACCAAAGTTATGCTCCTGGTAATTATGAAATAGCTATGCGTGCAACGCGGAAAAATCCGCCATCGGGCAGTAATAGTGTTAAATGTTATGATACCGTTGTTCATACTATCGTTGTTGTGGGAATTACAGGAGGGTTTTCTATTCCTGATTCAATTTGCGCGGGAGAATCTTTCAATGCCGTAGATGCGTCAGTCTCTCCGCTTTCTACAATTATTTCTCGAGAGTGGGATTTTGATAGTGATGGTATAATTGATTTATCTGGAAATGATCCAAACCCATCACATGTTTTTAATGTAGGAGCAATAGGAGCTGGACAAGAATATGTTGTCACACTCACAGTGACAGATAATTCTGGGTGTGATAAGACAACAACGCAAACTATTTGGGTTCGTCAACCTAATGCCTCATTTGATGTGAACAGAGATTTTATTTGTGATGATCAAACTGTAACAGTTACCTCATTTGCAAATTCCACATTTTCTGATGCTACATACTCTTGGGCAGCCAATACGAATGTTACCCCTTCAACTTATGTTAACACAAGTAATTTAGACATAATACCTCCACCGTTTTTATTTAATGATCAAGGGAATCATACAATAACGCTAACTGAAACGGATAATTTGGGTTGTTCTGATGATACAACATTAACAATTAGTGTATTTGATGTTTTTGCTGCTGCAACGGGTACACCGAACAGTGCAACGTGTTTTAATCCACCTTCAGTTGTTACCTTTAATAATCTTTCCGGGAATAACGTCGATCCCTCAAGTTACCAATGGTATTTTGGAAATGGTGAAACCTCGACAGAAACCAACCCATCTACGATCTATTCACTACCGGGAACTTTTGAGGTATCTCTTGTGGTTTCTTCTCTAACTGGAGGGTGTTCGGACTCTGCAGTAGTTGAAACTATCGATATCGGAGGTCCTTTTGGTTCCATCTCCGTAACAAATCCTGTATTAGAAGGATGTTCATGTTACGAGGCAAACATAGATATTACGACAAGTGACGTTGCAGAAGCTACCCTTTTGTTTGGTGACGGATCATTTGAAAGTTTGACCATTAATACTACCGAAACGATTACCCATCAATACTGTAATACGGGTACTTCAAGTCAAAATTTGACGCCTATTTTGTTTATTTCAAATGGGACCTGTAATGGTGACATTACAGCGAATGAAACGATAACAATCCACCCTTTACCGAGTGTTACAAACCCAGGGAATTTCGAATATTGTGAAGGAGAAAATACGACGATAATACCTTTTACAAGTCCCGTACCCGGAACCTCTTTTTCATGGGTAAATAGTAATTCTTCGACTGGTTTAGGAACGTCTGGAAATGATGATATTGCTTCATTTACAGCAGCGACAAGTGGATTAATTGATAATATTTCTAATGTTGATGTAACTCCAGAAGTGAATGCAACAGGGTGTTTAGGTACTACAGAATCCTTTACTATTACTGTTAAAAACACATCAACAGTAGATGCAGGAGGACCTACTGGTGTCATTTGTGAAGGTGATATTGTAAATCTAAACGGTTCTTTTGGTGGGGATGCTAGTACGGCGCAATGGTCCTCAGCCGGAACAGGTGTGTTTACGCCTAACGTTGACGATCTTAATGCAACATACACGCCTTCCTCTAATGACATAGCGTCAGGTTCTGTAATTCTTACTCTAACAACAAACGATCCAGTTGGTCCTTGTCCTTCAAATAGTTCGGACATTACCATTACGATTAACACAGCCGTTATTGTTAATGCAGGTCCGGATGCGAGTATTTGTTCCAGTGATGTTTTTACAACACAAGGATCAATAGGAGGTTCAGCAACAGATAACGTTTGGAATTCATCTGGAACAGGTGTCTTCTCTTTACCAACGGTACCGGTCACAACGTACACACCTAGTCCTGCTGACCTAGCTGCAGGTTCGGTTGTTTTGACGATTTCAACGGATGATCCAGGAGGTCCCTGTGATCAAAGTTCTAGTTCAATGACTCTTTCATTTAGTAATGCAGCCACTTTAGAGGTTGTTACCCCTCTTGAGTATTGTGTTGGTTCTGATGTTTCTTTAACTGCCAATATCGGTGGCGCTGCTACTGGTGTTTCATGGTCTAGCTCAGGAGCTGGAATCTTCACCCCAAATAACACAGATTTGACACCGACTTATTTACCATCAACTGCGGAAAACGTTGCGGGAGTTGCTATCGTAACAGCGACTACAGCAGACCCGGATGGTTCTGGTCCTTGTTTGCTTCTTGAAGAGGATGTAACTATTAATATTTTAGATACAGTAGTTGTATCCGCAGGTGACGACGCGATTATTTGTTCCAATAGTGGGCACATCTTGGATGGTTCAATTGGAGGTTCAGCATCGACTGCGACATGGACAACTTCTGGATCCGGGATATTTTCTCCCAATTCATCAACATTAAATGCAGAATATACCCCGAGTGCGGCAGACTTAATTTCGGGCACAATCTTTTTAACGCTTACAACTGATGATCCCGTTGGGCCATGTTTCGCATCTTCTGATATTATGGAATTGTCCTTTAGTACAGCTGCAACTATTGATATTCCTACAACCACTGCGGGTACATGTGATAACTCTGCCGTTCCAGTTTCTGCGACTATAGGAGGGAGTGCAACCTCTTTAACTTGGTCGGGCGGTTCAGGAACGTATACACCAAACGCATTTTCTTTAAATATTGATTATTCTCCGAGTGCCGCTGAAATTACTGCTGGGACCTTGATACTTACTGCAACAACGAATGACCCGGATGGAACAGGGCCTTGCGAGGTTGCATTTGATGATGTTACAATTAATATTGCAACCGACGTTATTGTTGATGCGGGTACAGATCAAGAGGCCTGTTCAGATGAAGGTATTAGTTTGAACGGTTCAATTGGTGGTGCGGCATCTTCTGCAGAATGGTCTGGTGGTTTGGGTTCATTCTTCCCGAATAATTCTCAACTTGACGCTGTTTACACACCGACGGCAGCAGAGATTGCTAATGGTTCTGTAACCCTAACGCTAACAACGGACGATCCAGTCGGTCCTTGTCAAGAAGCCTCAGCCCAGGTGACATATACCTTTACATTTCCAGCTTCTGTATCTGCGGGTGGTGATGAAATAGTTTGTTCCAATACTTCAATTGCTTTGAATGGTTCTATTGGTGGCACGGCAAGTACAGCAACATGGTCAGGTAATGGTTCGGGTACATTCAACAATGTAAACAGCTTAGGTGCAGTGTATTCACCTAGTGCTACTGATTTGACGTTAGGAATCGTTGTACTAACATTAACAACAGATAACCCTGCCGGTGCCTGTCCGTCCGTTTCAAGTTCAATGAATCTAACGGTAAATGAGGCTGCTTTGTTGAGCGTAGATTCTCCATTAACAGAGTGCGTTGAAAATGAATTCACATTAACAGCAACTATAGGTGGTGGTGCGACAGGTGTTACTTGGTCGAATGGCAATGGATTGTTTACACCAAATGTAAGTTCATTAACACCAACATATTTGCCAACTATCGCCGAAAACAATTCGAGTCCAATAGCGCTTCAAGTTGCCACTAATGATCCAGATGGTTCTGGTCCTTGTCTAGCAATTATCGAGCAGGTTATTCTTCAAATTGATGCTGCCGCAACAGTTTCTGCTGGTTCAGACAATGTGGTGTGCTCAAACGATGATATTACATTAAATGCATCAATTGGAGGTTTAGCTTCATCCGCAACTTGGTC
This sequence comes from Crocinitomicaceae bacterium, assembly GCA_029251865.1. Classification (GTDB taxonomy): domain Bacteria; phylum Bacteroidota; class Bacteroidia; order Flavobacteriales_D; family Crocinitomicaceae; genus UBA952. The sequence continues at coordinate 15,319 of JAQXCN010000066.1, forward strand.
TTCTGATGGGACGGGAACTTTTAATAATATAAACAGTCTTGTGGCAGTTTATACACCTAGTAATGCAGATATGTTGTCAGGGAGTGTTACGCTTACTTTAACTACTGACGACCCAGCGGGAGCTTGCCCTTCGGTTTCTGGTGCTATGAACTTAACGGTAAACGAAGCTGCCACCATAACTGTTAATACACCAATTGAGTCATGTATTGATGAGCAAATTGCTCTGGTTTCGAGTGTTGGGGGTTCCGCAACTTCAGTGACATGGACAAATGGTTCTGGAATATTTACACCAAACCCTAATGAATTATCACCTGATTATCTTCCTTCAACTTCAGAAAACACAAATGGAGGACTCATCCTGGACGTTAACACAAATGATCCTGATGGTATAGGCCCATGTCCAGTAGCAACAGCTCAAGTTCAAATCATAATTAATGCATTACCAACCGTCTTTGCTGGGAATGATGCAGACGTTTGCTCGAATAATCAAGTGTTTTTAAATGGAACTTTTGGTGGATCTGCATCAACAGCATCATGGAGTACAACTGGGGGTGGAACCTTCGATAATATAACAAATCTAAATGCAACCTATTCACCTGATGCGACTGATCTCGCAAATGGAAGTGTTACACTTACTTTAACGACTGATGATCCTATCGGCCCATGTGTAGCCGTTAGTTCTAGTTTACTTATTACATTTATTGATATACCTTCGGCAAATGCTGGTGTAAATCAAGATGTTTGCTCTGATCAAATCGTTAATCTGGCAGGTATCATTGGAGGAAGTGCTTCTCAAGGAACATGGTCGAGTGCGGGTAGTGGGAGCTTCACGCCAAATGAATTAACCCTCAATGGTCAATATGTGCCTTCTGCTGCAGATATAGCTTCAGGTTCTGTATTGCTAACATTAACCACTGATGATCCTTCTGGGGTTTGTGGAACTGTATCTAGTGATGTTACAATGAACATATTCGATTTTGCAGTTGCAGATGCTGGTTCTTCTCAGTCTATCTGTTCAGCTGAAAATGCTGATTTGGGAGGTACGATTGGTGGATCTGCAACCTCAGTGACGTGGACAACCTCAGGCGATGGTGTATTTACGCCAAATGTAAATGCTTTAAATGCAACCTATATGCCAGGAACGAACGATCAGAACTCTGGTTTTGTAACTCTAACAATGACTACTAACGACCCAGCAGGACCATGTCCCGCTGTTTCAAGCGAAGTTGAAATTTCAATAAGTGGAGTTGCAGTAGTTGATCCTGGGGCGAACTTTACAGTTTGCGCTGGAGCTGATGCACAGTTAAATGGAAGTATTACAGGAGCAGTCATTACCGGTTTTTGGTCTGGCGGTACAGGTGTGTTTTCAAACCCAGCTGACTTGAATGCAACCTATACGCCAACTCTAGCTGAACTTGCTACAGGAAGTGTTATTCTTACTTTAACCTCGGAAGATCCTGTTGGCCCTTGTGGTCCTGAATCTGCTGAGGTCACGGTGTCTTTTACGTCATCAGCAATTGTATCCGCTGGATTGCCGCAAACAATATGTGAGGGAGATGATGTTGCTCTAAGTGGAGTTGTAGGTGGCTCTGCCGTGACAGGTTCATGGTCAGGTGGTGCAGGTGTTTTTGTGCCGAACGCAAATGATCTCAATGCGGTTTACACGCCTTCAGCAGCCGAAATATTTAACGGAAGCGCCGAACTCATATTGACAACAAATAATCCAGCAGGACCATGCGAGGCGGCTTCAGAATCAATTTTGATTACAATTAATCCTTCACCTAATCTTTCGTCGGATGTTAATGTTGAGGCTTGTTCTGGCCAATCTGTTAACTATTCGATAACTAGTGATGTTTCTTCTACATTCTCATGGATTGCTCAAAACGACAATCCCGATATTTCTGGTGAATCTTTAACGACTCAAAACTCTTCTGGAATAAGTGATGTTCTAGTTAACAATGCTCTAATAAATCAAAACATAAATTACTTGGTTTCAGCAACAGCTATCGGTTCAGGTTGTGTGAATGATAACCAACTGGTAACAGTTGTTGTTAGTCCTGTAGTAACCATGACAACCCCATCAAATCAGATATTGTGTGTAGGTGAAAATACAGCAGACGTGTTTTTTAGTTCCAGTTTTGGAGGTGTCACTTATGAATGGGCTAATAATAATGAGGAAATAGGTTTAAGCGGTTCAGGTTTTGGTGATATTAATACCTTCCCTGCGGAGAACAATACAGCAATTATTCAGACAGGAAATATCACGGTAACGCCACTAACGAGTGGCTGCCCTGGAGTAACGACTGTTTTTGAAATCACGGTAAACCCTTCGTCCACAGTCAATGATCCTGGAGCAATTAGCGAATGTGATGGAGCCCCAACGGACGATATAATTTTCACAGGAAGTGATCTAGCCATAAACTATAACTGGTCAAATACCAACCCGGCAATTGGTTTACCATTAACAGGTAATGGGAATATATTATCATTTACTGCAACAAATACAACCAATGATCCTATTCAATCTACTGTTACTGTAATTCCAGAATTAAATGGTTGTGATGGTGCATCCCAAACATTTACCATCAATATTGACCCTTCTCCAGACATGGACATTCCGTTGGATCAAACAATATGTGTATCGAATAACAGTACCCCCGTATTTTTCACCTCTAATGTGATAGGTACATCTTATGCGTGGTCAAATGATAACACCAACGTTGGTCTTGGTGGCAGCGGAGTAAGTGATATCCCTGCATTTACGACAGTTAACAATGGTAATCAAATGGATACGGCAACAATTTCTGTTATACCTACTTTCAATGGTTGCGAGGGTCCAATTGTTGAGTTTGATTTTATCATTAATCCAATACTTGAGACCAATCCTATTTCCGATACAGTTTTATGTGCAAGTGAAGAATTTCCTGGTGTTAATTTTGAAGGAAATGTACCGAATACTACATATGTGTGGACAAATAACAATACATCTATTGGTCTTGGTCCAAATGGAGCTGGCGACATTATTAATTTTATTACTGAAAACTCAGGAACTTTAAATCAAACAGCCACGATTATAGTTACTCCTGAACTTCCAGGTTGTGTTGGTGTAGATGCTCAATTTACAATAACAGTAAAGCCTGTTCCAACTGTATCTGTGCTTCCTTTATCACAAACAGTATGTCATAACACCTCCACGACAGCTGTTGATTTTTCAGGAAATATTGTAAATGCGGATTATAATTGGTCGAATACAAACATTTCGATTGGAATCGGTGACCCTGGCTTTAACGATATACCATCGTTTACGGGAACTAATACGAGTTTAGTTCCTGAAACAGGAACGTTTACAGTTACGCCTAGTTTTAATGGCTGTGTGGGAGCACCTGAAAATTTCACGATAACGGTCAACCCTAGACCGACAGTTTTTCCAATACCGAGTCAAGTCTTGTGTGCAGATTTCCCTTCTTTACCCGTTCTATTTGATGGTGATTTTGGTGCAGCAGCAACCTACACTTGGACGAATACCAATGTCTCAATCGGTTTACCTGAAAATGGCGTTGGTGATATTGGTTCTTTTGTAGTTGAAAACACGACATCTGAAGAGCAAACGGCAACGATTACAGTTACGCCATCTGTAGATGGATGTGAAGGTTTAACTGAAGTATTTACAATACTTGTTAAACCTATCCCAACACTTGTTGGACCAATCCCAAATCAATCACTTTGTATTAATACAGAGTCTGACGAAGTTGTATTTACAGGAAACCTTCCCGATGTTACAAATTATGAATGGACCAATGATAATGTTGCCATCGGTCTTACAGACCAAGGCGTAGGAACAATTCCTGCTTTCACAGCGCAGAATTCCGGAAATACGGTTATTCAAGCAACGATTACGGTTACACCTGAACTTAATGGTTGTTTCGGTACTTCTCAGCAATTTACTATTACTACGGTCGACCCAGTTCCTGTTGTTTTTGATCCTGAGGATCAAGTTGTCTGTGCGGGTTTAGAAACGGATCCAGTTATTTTTAATGGACCTGTTCCTGGTACGGTATATAATTGGACAAATACCAATTCATCTATCGGGTTGAGTGGTCAAGATGTGGGTGATATTGCGGCGTTTATAGTTGAAAACACCAGTCTCGTGGATCAAATTGCCACGGTTACTGTAATTCCAGATTTTAATGGCTGTGAAGGAGAGTCTCAAACATTTACAATTACCGTTAAGCCAACACCTGAGGTGATTATTTCACCAGAGGACCAAACCCTTTGCTCAGGGCAGTTAACAGCAGAAATTGATTTTAGTGAAGACCTTATTGGTACAACTTATGAATGGACAAATGATAATGTTTCGATTAATCTTGTGGCGAACGGCACAGGCAATGTTGACGAGTTTATCGTCGAGAATTTAGGCCTAAATACGCAAATCGCAACAATTAGTGTTACACCTACATTTAATGGATGTATTGGTGAAGCTGATACTGCCTTGATTACAGTCAACCCAATTTCAACCGTAATAATTGCGCCTGGTGTTGACGAGTATTGTCATGGAGAAAGCACGGTAGAATATGAATTCGATAGTAACAATCCGGGCACACAATATTCATGGACAAATAGTAATTCGTCTATCGGTTTAGTTGAAGTAGGGGTAGGTAACATTGCACCTTTTGTGGTGACAAATACGAGTCTTGAAAATCAGCTTGCGACAATTACTGTTCAACCAGAATTAAATGGTTGTGAGGGAACTGCTCAAATCGTTCAAATTATCGTTAAACCAATACCGACTGTTGATCAAGTTCCAGATCAGAATATTTGTGCCAATGACATGACAGATGGAATCATTTTTGATGGAAATCTACCTGACTCGACAAATTATGGATGGACACATGCGAATGTATCAATTGGATTGGTGTCAAATGGTAATGGTGATATTCCCTCATTTACAGCAACGAACATAAGTTTAGATGTACAAGAAACGGATATAACTGTTACACCAAGCTTGAATGGTTGTTTTGGAACAACTATGACAACCTCCATCACGGTGAACCCAATATCAACTGTCAATACTGTTAATGATACTGTATGTTCTGGTGAAGTCGTGCCGCAGGTAGATTTTACGGGAACAAACCCGATTGCGACTTACACCTGGGAAAATTTTAATACTTCCATTGGTCTCACCAATTCCGGAAATGATTCCATAATTAGTTTTACGGCTGAGAATTTGGGTACAACAATACAAACAGCAATGATTGTTGTGACTCCTGATGTAAATGGTTGTCCAGGAATAAACGATACCTTAGAGATTGTTGTGAATCCTCTACCTGTGATCGAGCCAATAGCGGATTACGTGTACTGTGCTGAGGACTTTTCGGATGTAGTTACTTTTAATGGTAATATGTCAGGAAATATATATTCCTGGTCAAACTCAAACGCAGCTATTGGTTTGAATGGTGCGGCAGAGGGAGACATTCCTTCTTTTCAGACAACGAATTCAGGTACAGGGGACTTGATAGGAACAGTCACTGTAATACCTACTGCAAATCAATGTGATGGTGCTGCTGAAACTTTCCTTATAACTGTTCATCCTTTACCTGATGTTGAGGCGGGTATGGATACTACATTGTGTTTTGAGCAATCAATAACATTGACGGCAACAGGGGCCAATAATTACCAATGGGATAATGGAGTGGTTAATGGGGTAGAATTCTTCCCTAATTCGACCGAAATGTATTATGTTGTGGGAACAGATTTGAATTTATGTCAAAACACGGATTCTGTAACAGTTACCTATACTTTGGATTTACCTCCGGTTGTAAATGCCGGTTTAGATACTGCAATTTGTATTGGACAGGATATTATTCTTGCCGCTACAGGTGATGCTATCTTGTATGTTTGGAATAATGATGTTACCGATGGGGTTGTGTTTGTCCCATCAGAAACAAATGATTATGTGGTCATTGGAACGGCAGCTAATGGTTGTATTGAAAGTGATACTGTCGAGGTTGTTGTAAACCCATTACCAATTGTCTCAGCTTTTGCATCAGACGACTTTATCTGTGCAGGCGAGAGTACATTGCTCTGGGGTCAAGGCGCTGATATATATGTCTGGGACTTGTCCGTAATCGATAGTGTAGAATTTACGCCTGTTGCTACTGAAACATACACGGTGGTTGGTTTTGATGTGAATGGTTGTACGGATACAACTGAGATTGAAGTGATTGTAAATCCTTTACCTGATGTCCTATTTTCAACAGATATGACTTTTGGAGGTTGTCTGCCATTTGAACCTACCTTTACCGACCTAACATCAGGCCCTGAGAGTAATTCAGTGATGTGGTATTTTGGGAATGGTGCAACATCAACCCAGCTTGGTTCTGTTTTGAATACTTATGATTCTTATGGTTGTTACGATGTTACTTTGGTGAGCACTACAACTGAAGGTTGTACAGATTCCTTAACACAACAAAATTTTGTTTGCGTGAATGAGGTGAATGCAGAATTCCAGCCAGATGTTTACGAGCAATCTGTGGTGAATCCGATTTTTGAATTCACTAACACCTCCACAAATGCAACTTCTTTTGAATGGTTCTTTGGTGACGGTTCCGAAAGTGACTTTGTGAATACGACTCATTTTTACGACGATTATGGCAACTATGTGGTTTCTCTTGTTGCAACTGCACAAGATGGATGTACGGATACAGCTTATGCTGCGATTACAGTTATTGATGAGGTTCTGTTCTATGTACCAAATTCATTTACACCCAACGGAGATGGGAAGAATGAGGTATTTGTACCTGTATTAACAGCCGGTTATGATCGTGAGAGAGGTTACGAATTTAGAATCTATAACCGATGGGGAGAGCAAGTATTCTTCTCTGACACACCCGGTATTGGCTGGGATGGCTCCTATATTGATCAATCAGGTTCAGTTAAAATAGTTCAAAATGGAACTTACATGTGGTATGTTAAATTTAAAGATTCCATGAATAATGAAATCTATGATTTCAGTGGTCATGTAAACGTCATTAAATAACTGATATTGAAATTAATACGTAATCAAAACCTAAGATTTAGAATAATATAAAGAGCAAATCGGCTTATCGCTTTTTAAAGAGGAAAGTCCGGGCAGCACAGAGCATCACACTTCCTAACGGGAAGGTCCTGATTTATTGGGAACAGAAAGTGCCACAGAAAATAAACTTCCTGTATTGTTACAGGTAAAGGTGAAAAGGTGGGGTAAGAGCCTACCGCTTTTTTGGTGACAAAAGAGGCAAGGTAAACCTTGTGAGCTGAAAGACCAAGTATATCGAGAATTGAGGGCTGCTCGCCTGATCTCGAAGGGTAGGTCGTTTGATCCTAACTGCAAAGCTAGGGCAAGATAAATGATAGGCGGTTGATTTGTTATTCAAGTCTCCTTACAGAACCCGGCTTATGATTTGCTCTTTTTATTTTACAATACTTACAATTCCATTAGATGCTGCGGTGTTCCCATCATTATATTCAATAATAAAATAGTAAGAGGCCGTCGGTAACATCTCATTGTTAAATGATCCATCCCAAGGCATTTGATTATATAACCCTTTTTGAGATTCAAAAATTTTATTACCCCATCGGTTAAAAATGGATACAACATTATTAGGGTAAAGTAGATCAATGTCTTCTAATTGCCACTTGTCATTCTTTTCGTCTCCATCAGGTGTTATCGCTGTTGGAATAACGAAACCACAATTTTTGAATTCGACAACAATAATTTGCGAGGGACCCTGACATCCCTCATCTGTTGCTAAAACAAAATAGTTTGTAACTCCGACAATATTTAGCGGTATAAATTCATTTTCATTACTTATGATTTGGGTTAGATTTTCATCTGAAAACCATGTTATTTCATCGAAAACATTTTGAAAAATTATCGCTTCGGGTGTATCGCTTGAGCAATAAACATAATCTAAAGTTGATAGTGTTATTTCGGGTAGAGGATGAACCAGTAAATTTATTGTAATCATAGAATCACACCCATTACTACCTTCGATAACGATTGTCTCTGATCCCGAATCATTTAATTCAATCCCATTCCAAATATAAGGCAGTTCGTCTTCGCAAATACTTGTATCTATAACGGTTATAGAGCCATTAATGATAGTAAGGTCTAAAGTGGCAATAGAATCACAACCGCTAATCACACTTTGTAAAGTGACGTTTAGAACTCCTTCACTACTAACTGTAATACCATTCCATTCAAAAGGAACTTCGGTTTCACAGATCGTAACAATAGTGTTGCTAGAAAGCTCTGGTAGTACATTAAGAATTATTGACGCTGTTGAATCACAACCACTTTCAACTGAACTAAATACCATAGATTGTGTCCCTGACGCGTTTAATAATATACCGTTCCATGTATATGGTAGTAATGAAGAACAAATAGAAACATTTTCTGTACTGGATAAGGTTTGGTTTACAACCAAATTCATTGTAATTAATGAATCACATCCATTTGTATTTATTAGCGTTGTATTCTGCGTACCCGCCGCATTGAATAAAACTCCATTCCAAGTGTAAGGCAACTCAGATTCACAGACGGTTTGGTTTAGAACACTAACAGTTGAGGGTAATATAGTTATCGTCATACTCCCATTATTCGCACATTCAAATGCATCAGGTGTAAAAGTATAGTTTGTTGAGGTTGTGTTATTAATTGCTGGACTCCAAACGCCATTGATACCATTCTCAGATGTCGTGTTCAGGATAAAAGTAGCACCTTCACATTGATCAGAGACTTGCGAAAACATAGGGTCAACAGGTGGTGAGACATTTACAAATATATTCTCTTGAGTGGTGCCGCAATTCGCGCTTTGCGTTGTCACAACGACAAAAGCAATCGCATCACTTACGTTAGGCGTAAATATTGTGATTAGCGAATTAATGTCAGAAAAAGAGCCATCTGGGGAGACCCATGAAATGCCACTAGCACTTCCTCCAATAGTCGCAGATAATTCTACTGAGGAACCATTGCAAGTATTTAAATTGTTGAGGGTAGTTATCGTTGGAGGCTCATCACTTTCAATAACGAAACTTTGCGAATCTTCACAGCCGTTTTCGTCTATAACGGTCGCCGTATAGTTCCCTTCGCAAAGATTATTCAAATTTACCGGGGATATAGTGGGGTTGGGCGAAATTGCTTGTACGGGATCTATACTAAAATTATAAGGGCCCTGACCTTGAGCGGCATCGAGAGTAATAGACCCTGTGCAATCTCCACATGAATTTGTTTCATTTGTCAAAATTAAAGTAATTGGTATTGCAGGTTGACAACCATTAACGGAATAAAGGGCTATGTAATCGGCATTTAAATTGGAATTAGCCGCCCCTGGTGTTTGATCATTACCTAAGCAGGCCCCTGCATCACCCGCGCATCCTTGAAGCCAATCCGCTTGATTGTAGGGATTTGTACCAGAAAAGTAAAATACGTCATCAGTTCCAGACCCAGGAAAGTAAATGGTGCTATTTAAATTTATGTCTCCGTATGATAATGAAAAAACTTCGCAGCCGCTCAAGTCAACAAGTCGAATACAGTCTCCACCATTGCGCATACCCATACGACTCCAAATTCCACCTGGAGCCCAATCAATATTTGGATAGTCACAAACAATTGCACCTGGGGTGTTGGGATTTGATTCGAAAAAGGTATTGTTTTCAATAGGCATAACAAGGTTGCAGTTGCCATCATTGATGTCGAGGTCATTCACCGGTAGGTCGACATTAGGATCAGTTCCATTGTAAATTGTTATACTCGTACCTAAAGGGATACAGCTCCAGAAAATATCATTTGAAAATCTATTACAGCCACTAGCAACACCTCCTGCGCCATGAAAGCCATTGTTGTCATCAATAATCCAACCCCGAATGTCAATACAAGAAGAGCAATTGGAATTGTTGGTTGAAGTATCTATAACAAGAAGTTCAACGTACTCTTGCGTACCCGATGGGCCGTTAGAAAATTCATTGATTGAAAGTGTTTGACTCAAAGCTGAAAGAGACAACAGTGTAAAAGTCAATAGAAATAGTTTTTTAGCGCTACGCAATTTTAAAGAGGTTTTATGTTTTTCAACTTACAACACGTGAGTGGAGTAAATTTAATCAAACTATTTTTCTGAATTCAAAGTTCAACAGACTTAATGTACAATCAAATATTATTTGATTCAATTTTTCTTTTTATTTTCGAGGCGAACATGAAGAAAAAACTCACCTTAATTTTGCTCTTACTGTCAACTCAGGTCTTAAGTCAATACCGACCACAAAACGGAGTTTCCAAGTCTCAGCCGCAGTCGATTTTAATCATAAATGCCAAAATATATAAAGGAGGCAAGGCTATTTTAGAGTCCGGGTCTATATTAATTGAAAACGACAAGGTTGTCTCTGTAGGTAGAACGATTAAAGCATCAGAACACACATTGGTTTTCGATATGGAGGGACGAACAATACTCCCGTCATTTATAGAATTGAACTCAAGTGTTGGCATTGCACCCCAGATTTTAAAAAAAGGAAAAAAGTATACACCTCAAACGAATTCGTTAAAGCAAAATTCTTTTTATTGGAATCAGGCGGTTCATCCAGAATTAAATGCCAGTGATGTATATAATCCTGATACAAAAGTTTTAAGAAAACTAAATAATTTGGGGATAGGTTATTGTTTGACAAGAAGTGATGATGGTTTAATTCAGGGGACAGCTGCGCTTGTTGCTACCCACGGAAATGATTTGTCAAAAGACATCCTGGAAGCAAAGGCAGCAGCTTTTTATTCTTTTTCAAAAGGAAGCTCCATGCAGAGTTACCCTTCCTCGCAGATGGGTTCAATAGCATTACTTAGACAATCTTTTTATGATTTGAATTATTATTCGAATTCTAGTCCTGATTTCACGGATTTATCAATGGAGGCATGGGAACAGCAAAGTTCGTTACCTCGATTCTTTATTTCCAAAGATAAATTAGAAATCCTAAGGGCTGTGAAAATAGCAAAGGAGTTCGATTCGGAATTTATTTACGTTGGTTCGGGAAATGAATATGAAGCATTGGAAGCACTTAGTGAGAGTAATGTGAAAGTGGTTCTACCAATAAATTTTCCAAAGGCCTATGATGTTTCGGATCCATATATTTCCAGACTAATACCTCTGAGTGATTTGAAGCATTGGGAACTTGCACCTTTTAACTTCAAAAAGCTGCTTGATAGGGGCATTCGTGTTTCCATAACTACAGCAGGTTTAAAAGACGCCAAGCATTTATGGTCGAGTATAAGAACCTTACTTTCAACTGGTGTTTCAAAGTTTGATGTTTTACAAGCCCTAACTTCAGAGCCTGCCAGTATATTAGGAAAGAAAGATCAAATAGGAATGCTGAAAAGTGGTATGTTGGCTAGTTTTACTGTTTATGATTTAGATCCATTCGAAAATGAAAAAGCAAAGATTAATGAAATATGGATTCACGGGGCTCAACAGCATTTAAATACATTCAATGGTATTGAGCTTGCTGGGGCTTATGACATAAATATTGACGGTTTCCGGAGGAAAGTGACACTTTCAGGCAATACCAATAAACCTTTATGTAAAGCTTATGAATTAGATAAAGAATTTAAACCGATAGATTCCACGAAATGCAAATGTGATTTTCAAATAAATGGAAATGATATTAATGTCAAATTAATAGATAAGAGAAATTCATCGGCATATATCCTTAAAGGAAAGATTTCGGGAAATGGTTCAATTATCGAGGGTGATGCAACACTCCCTGATGGTTCATGGAAAAAGTGGTCAGCTCTAAAGGTTGCTGAAAAAGATGTAGATAAGCCTAAAATCTCTTCTGATACGGTATATGTTGGTAAGTGTTGGTTTCCGAATATGGCATTTGGTTCAGATTCGTTGAGTAAAGCCTCGAAATTCTTGTTTCGTAATGCTACAGTTTGGACAAACGAGGCTGATGGAATACTTGAGGCAACGGATGTTTTAGTTGAAAATGGTAAGATTATAAAAATTGGCAAGATTGAAAAAAATAAAATCGCTGATGTACAAATTATAGATGCTACGGGTAAACATTTGACTTCAGGAATTATTGATGAGCATTCACATATTGCTATTTCGAAAGGTGTAAATGAAGGTGGTCAAGCGATTTCTGCTGAGGTTAGTATTGGGGATGTTGTCAATTCTGAAGATATAAATATTTACAGACAACTTTCAGGTGGTGTTACATGCGCGCAATTACTTCATGGATCTGCAAACCCTATTGGCGGTCAATCGGCTTTGGTTAAATTAAAGTGGGGTGCCTCTCCTGAAGAAATGCTAATCAACGGCGCTCCAGGGTTTATAAAATTTGCACTTGGTGAAAATGTAAAACAATCCAATTGGGGAGCATTCAATACAGTTCGTTTTCCGCAGACAAGAATGGGTGTTGAACAAGTTTTTTATGATGGTTTTCACCGCGCAAGGATTTACAAAGACGAATGGTCAGCTTTTGAAAAGAAAACAAATACTAAAAAAGTAAAAGCGCCCCGATTTGATTTGGAACTTGAAACACTTGCTGAAATATTAGATTCGAAACGTTTCATAACCTGTCACTCATACGTTCAATCTGAAATTAACATGTTAATGCATGTTGCAGATTCAATGGGTTTTAAAGTGAATACATTCACACATATATTAGAAGGATATAAGGTCGCAGATAAAATGAAGGCTCATGGAGTAGGAGGGTCTACTTTTTCAGATTGGTGGGCATATAAATATGAGGTTAATGATGCGATACCTTACAATGCTGCATTAATGTCATCCCAAGGTGTTACTGTTGCTATTAATTCTGATGATGCTGAAATGGGAAGGCGCCTTAATCAAGAGGCAGCTAAGTCTGTGAAATATGGAGGCTTATCCCAAGAAGAAGCATGGAAGCTAGTGACTTTAAATCCTGCAAAGTTGTTGCATCTTGATGATGAGATGGGTAGTATTAAAGTAGGAAAAGACGCGGATTTAGTTTTATGGACAGATAATCCGCTTTCGATTTTAGCGAAGGTCCAAAAAACCATGATAGAGGGACACCTGTATTATGATGCAGATCAAAATGACGTTCTAGCGGATAGAAACAGAATGGAACGGGCTAGGATTATTCAAAAAATGGCACTTGATAATACCTCAGGAAATCCCATGCGCCAATACCAGCATTCTAAGGAACGATTTTTTCATTGTGACTCTCATGGTGAGGAGGGTGAAACTAAAACAAACCTTCATTAATCATGAAATATTTTATTTTACTTACGCTATTATTCTTTTCAAATTCGGGCTTTTCCCAAAAGGTCTTATATAAGGATGTCATCCTCCATGTAGGGAATGGTATGCGAATAGATAATGCTTTAGTTGGTTGTGATAATGATCGATTCATTATGGTCAAAAATGCTTTGACGTCTAGCTATAAAGCTAAAAACTGGGACACGATTATATCTCTTGAAGGTAAGCATATGTATCCAGCGTTTGTCGCTTCAAACACAACTTTAGGTCTTACTGAAATAGATGCTGTTAGGGCAACTAGGGACTTTGATGATGTTGGAGAATTCAACCCACACGTCAGGACACAGATTGCATTTAACACTGAGTCTAGAGTTTCTGAAACGGTTAGAACAAATGGCGTATTATTGACTCAGGCAACGCCGAGAGGAGGAAGGGTTTCCGGAACATCCTCTGTAATGCGTTTGTTTGCCTGGAATTGGGAGGATGCAACCGTCTTGAAAGATGACGGTATTCACTTAAACTGGCCCAATAGTATTCAAGGAGGCGGTTGGTGGGCTGAGCCGAAACCCAAGGAGCGGAATAAGAATTATTCTAAGGAAATAGTAAAGCTCGAACAGTTTTTTCAACTCGCATTTGCTTACGACGTAAACACCTCAAAATTCGATCAGCGTTTACAGGCGATGAAAGGTTGTTTTACAGGTTTAAAGCGGCTTTACATACATGCAAATGAACTCCAACAAATTCACGATATTATTGACTTTGTGAATGTATTTAAATTCCCTTTTCCGGTAATCGTAGGCGGTTATGATGCACATTTAGTCGGTAAAAAACTAAAGGATTCAAAAATCCCTGTTATGTTAGATCGGATTCATGGCCTTCCGCAAATTGAAGATGAGGCAACCGATTTGCCGTACAGAATTCCAGCCATATTGAACCAGCAAGGTATACAGTTTTGTCTTCAGGGTTCAGGTGATATGGAAGCAATGAATTCTAGAAACCTACCTTTTCTCGCTGGAACAGCAATGGCTTACGGTCTTGATGAAGAGGCTGCGGTCGCCTCTATATCTTTGGCACCATGCGAAATCATAGGTATTGCGAAGGATTATGGTTCTGTAGAAAAAGGTAAAAAAGCTAGTTTTTTCGTTTCGGAGGGCAATGCACTTGACATGATGACAAATAAGGTAACGTTGATTTGTTTGGATGGTGTTTTACAATCAACTTCCAATTTTCAGCTAGAACTCTATGAAAGATACAAAGCCAAATACGAAAAACAATAGCCATTAGCCGTGCATGGTTTGTTCCTTTCCGTATTTAGTCATTAAACTAGCCTCAAATTCTAAAAAGGTCAACCACCGTTTATCGACATCAATTTTTGAGCTATACTTTTTTGCGAACTTTAAAAAAGTCATGAAATGACGTGCCTCACTTTCCATAAGCATTCGGTAGAATACTTTCAGGTCTTGATCTGAGAGCTGCTCTGATAATATTTTAAAACGCTCACAGCTTCTTGCTTCAATCATGGCTGCAAATAGCATTTGGTTTACAAAATAACTTTCTCTTGAACTGTTGTCGTGATTCTTTTTGAGATAGTCATTTAAATCTTTAACGTAGGGGTCTTTTCTCTCAAACCCGAGATTAAAACCACGCTCAAGAATTTTTTTATGTACCATTTCAAAATGTTCCAACTCTTCTTTACAGATTTCCACCATTGCGGCAACAAGATCGGGGTAATGTGGGTATTGAACGATCATTGATATAGCATTGCTGGCCGCCTTTTGTTCGCAAAAAGCGTGGTCAATAAGTATTTCTTTGATATTGTCCTCAACGATATTAACCCACCGGGGATCTGTAGCCATCTTCAGTCCTAACATTTCTAATTGTTTGATACAAATATATGTATGTCTAAAAGTTTAAAAAACCTTTTGGTCTTTATTCATTGCGCTTCTTTCATTTTGGTTCTTTTCGTATATTTGAAATTCAATAAAATCAATGTCTAAAATCAAGGCTAGAACGCCGCAAAATATAGTTGGTAAAGAATTACTTGAGGAAGCTTTTTATTTCATGTGTAAGGCAAAAACCTTAACTGAAAAATATGAAGCCAATAAAGAAGTAACATCAAAGTACGTGCATGCCACATCTCGCGGGCACGAGGCGATACAAGTAGCTTTGGGTATGCAATTGAAACCTGAGGATTGGGTTTCGCCGTATTATCGTGATGATTCTATTCTTCTGTCAATGGGTATTTCGCCATACGAATTAATGCTTCAAGTCTTCGCGAAAAAAGATGATCCATTTTCAGGAGGCCGAACGTATTACTCGCATCCTTCGCTAGATAGAGAGGGTTTGCCTAGGATTATTCATCAATCTTCAGCAACGGGAATGCAAGCTATTCCTACGGCAGGTATTGCTATGGGGATCCAGTATAAGGAGAATCAAGGGCTTGTGGATAAAAATAAAACGCCAGCTGTCGTGGTTTGTTCCCTCGGTGACGCGTCCTGCACTGAAGGAGAGGTGTCAGAAGCACTACAAATGGCTGCTTTGAAGCAATTCCCAATTGTGTTTTTAGTTCAGGATAATGGTTGGGATATTTCAGCAAAAGCCGAAGAAACTAGAGCTCAAGATATGAGTAAGTATGCTCAAGGGTTTAATGGGATAGAGCTTAGAACTATTGACGGAAGTGATTTTGTTTCCTCATATGAAACCATAAATGCTGTCTTTGAAACCGTAAGAAGAGAAAGAAGACCTTTTATTATTCACGCACATGTCCCTTTGTTAGGTCATCATACTTCTGGTGTTCGAATGGAATGG